>CANHKH010000011.1 GCA_947460165.1 Comamonadaceae bacterium | reverse complement strand
GTGGGCAACCTGGTGATTGCCCCTGCGCTTTACAAACTCAACTTCAATGTGCTGACCGACTTTGCGCCCGTGGGCATGGTGGCTTACTCCCCGCATTTGCTGGTGACCAGCAGCCAGGTGCCGGCCAACACCACGGCCGAATTGGTGGCTTGGGCCAAGTCCAGCAAAGGCAAGGTCAACTTTGCAGCCGCCGCGGGCATGGGCAGCGCCACGCATTTGGCCGGCGTGATGTTTGCCCAGCGCTCAGGCATTGACTGGGCCTATGTGCCGTACAAGGGTGGCGCCCAGGCCATGACCGATTTGATTGGCGGGCAAGTTGATGTGACTTTCAACGGCATGGTGGCCACCTTCCCGCACGTCAAGTCGGGCAAGATCAAGCTCATTGCGGTGTCCAGCGCCAAGCGCAATCCGGCTTTGGGCAGCAACGTGCCCACCGTGGGCGAAACCCTGCCCGGCTTTTTGACAGGCAGCTGGCAGGGGCTGCTAGCGCCCGCAGGCACGCCCAAGGCCACGGTGGACAGGCTCAACAGCGAAGTGGCCCGCATTTTGGCCTTGCCTGATGTGCGCGAGCGCTTGACGGGGCTGGGGGCCGAGCCCTCGGCCATGAGCCCGGGCGAATTTGGGGACTGGCTCAAGACCGAAATCCCCGCCATGGCCAAGATCGTGCGTGAGGAGAAAATCACCATCGAATAAGCCCCAGCTGCAGGCAGCAGGGGGCCTCATTATTGAAGGGTTGGTCTGCGTGTCTTTGCAAGTGGTGTGGTTCAAGCGGGACCTGCGGGTGGTTGACCACGAGGCTTTGAGCCGCGCCTGCCGGGCTGGCCGGGTGCTGTGCCTGTATGTGATTGAGCCCGGGTATTGGCAGTTGGGTGACACCAGCCGCCGCCAATGGTTGTTTGTGCGCGAGTCGCTGCTGGACTTGGCCGAGCAACTGCACGCCTTGGGTGCGCGCTTGGTGGTGCGGCAAGGCCAGGTGACCGAGGCCTTGCAAAGCATTCGCCAGGCCCACGGCCCTTTTGTGCTGCACAGCCACCAAGAAACCGGCAACGCATGGACCTTTGACCGCGACAAGGCGGTGGCCAGCTGGTGCCGCGCGCACACCAGCCCATGGCAGGAGTACGCGCAAAACGCTGTCATGCGGCCCGTGGCCAAACGCCAGTTGGCCTTCAAAGACCACCGAGACGCCTGGGCAGCTTTGCCCCTGTTTCCCGTGCCCCGCCACGCCGCCTTTGTGCAAGATGCTCAGGGCCTGCCACCCGAGCAGTGGCCCCTGGACCTGGGCTCAGACCTCGTGCCCTGCCCAGGCCGCCAAGCCGGTGGCCGCGCGCAAGGCTTGGCCCTCTTGGACAGTTTCATGGGGCGCCGGGCGCAGGCTTACCGCGGCTCCATCAGCTCGCCATTGACGGCAGAGTCTGCCTGCTCGCGGCTGAGCCCTTACATTGCGCAAGGCTGCCTGAGCTTGCGGGAAATCTCCCAGCGTGCCAGCCACACCGAAGCGCAGGCGCGCCAGCCGTCTTGGAGCCGCAGCTTGGAGGCCTTTGCCAGCCGGCTGGCGTGGCACTGCCACTTTATTCAAAAGCTCGAAACTTTGCCCCACATGGAGCACGCGCCCGTGTGGCCCGCGTCAGCGCGGCTGCACCGCCCCTTTGATGCAGCCAAATTCAATGCCTGGACAAGCGGCACCACAGGCTGGCCTTTGGTGGATGCGAGCATGCGCTACTTGCAGCACCATGGGTGGATCAATTTCAGGATGCGCGCCATGCTGGTGTCCTCGGCCACCTACTCCTTGAGCTTGCCCTGGCAGCCGGTGGCGCGGTGGCTGGCGCAGCTGTTTGTGGACTATGAGCCAGGCATTCACTACCCCCAGGTGCAAATGCAAAGCGGCGCCAATGGCGGCACGGTCTTGCGCATGTACAACCCGGTGACCCAAGCCACCGAGCTGGACCCCGAAGGGCGTTTTGTTCGGCAGTGGGTGCCCGAGTTGCGGCAGGTCAGCGACACCTGGATTTTTGAGCCCTGGAAAATGACGCCCGTGTTGCGCCAGCATGCGGGCTGGACGCCAGAGGCAGGCTACCCCTGCCCCTTGGTGGATTTTGTGGCCGTGCACCGGGCCGCCAAAGCCGAAATGACAGCGTTGCGTGCTGAGCTGCAGCCGCCCAGTGCGGCCCTGGCCCTGGGCGATCAAGCGGCCAGTGCGCCGGCTTTCTCGCTGGCGGGCATTCCCGCACCGACGGCCCAGGCGCAACAGTTCGATTTGTTTTAAGTCGCCGGCCTTTTTTACCCGCTTGTGCTGCTTAAATTTACACTTGGTCAAAACTTTTAATCCTTCAGGCCGCCCCAGCCCCGGCCCTGAACACCGCATGTCCTTGGCCAACCCTCTTGATCTTGCCCGCGCCTTGAGCCGCTCCAGGCTGGTGATTTTTCTTCAAAACACCTGGCGCGGTGACGACGCCCAGGCCATGGCCTCGCGCACGCGGGCGCTCTACCTCGACTACATCTCCAACAGCTCGGTGGGCGTGTTCATCAGCCTGGCGCTGTACCTGACGTGGCCGGGCATGAGCTGGGCTTTTTTGCAAGGTTTCATGGTCGTTTGGATTGTTTACCTGTGCAGCCGCCTGATCGCAGGCCTTGTGTTTGCCAGCACAAAGTCCATGTCGGTGGAGGTCTTGAGGCGGTGGAGCCGCTTGCCCATCTTGATTCAGCTGGTCGACGGGGTCATGCTCTCAGTGCTGTGTTTGTTCATTTACCCCCACATTGACCCCCTCACCCAAGCGGCGGTCATGGCGGCCATTTTGGTCATGGTGGGCTCGACGGCTTTCAGCCTGGCCGGCCACTGGATTGCGCTGCTGGTCTACGCCCCGCCGGTGTACCTGAGTCTGGCCTGGGCCACCTGGCATCTTGAACACACTTACGCCAAACCTTTTTCCATCTTCACCCTGGCCATGTTTGGGCTTTACACCTTTTATGTGAGGAACCAGGGCCAGACCATGAACAAAGGCTTTGAGCTGGCCAGGCTCAATGGCCAGTTGGCCAGCGAGTTGCAAAACAAAAACGCCGAACTGCAAGAACTGGCTGCCAGCCGGGGCCGCTTGCTGGCCACCGTCAGCCACGATCTGCGGCAACCGGCGCACGCCATCGGCCTGCTGACCGAGCGTGCCATGAGCGAGCCCGCCAGCGCCGCTTTCAAAGACACCTTGTCCGACTTGAACGGCCTGAGCCAGTCGCTCAGTGCCTCCCTGGCCACGCTCATGGACCTGACCCGCTTGGACGCCGGCCTGGTCAACGCGCGCATCGTGCCCATGCCGCTGGGGCCTTTGCTGGACGGCTTGAGGGTGGAGTACGGCCCCAGCGCCCGCCACCGAGGCCTGGCTTTGAGCATCTCCAGCAGCCGCGCCTGGGTGCAGTCCGATCCGGTGCTGCTGCACGCGGTGTTGGGCAACTTGCTCTCTAACGCCCTCAAATACACCCGGCAAGGCCATGTGAATTTGATGCTGGAAGAAGGCGAGCAAGACATTGCGGTGGTGGTAGAAGACAGCGGCATAGGCATGCACCCCGAACAGCTGGAGGTGATTTTTCGGGAGTTTGTGCGGCTGGACGGCTCGCTGCCCGGCACCGAAGGCCTGGGCCTGGGCCTGTCCATCGTGCGCCGTTATGCAGCCCTGCTGTCGCACAAATTGGAGGTGCAGTCGGAACTGGGCCAGGGCTCGCGCTTTGTGGTGACGCTGGCCCGGGCCAGCCCCGAGCAGCACGCGCCTGTGGCCAAGCCCGTGCCCGCCCCTCTTCAGGCCGACCAGCGCCTGCAAGGCCTGCGCGTGCTGGTGGTGGACAACGTGCCTCTGCTGCTCAAAAGCATCACCCTCACCCTGTCGTCCTGGGGCTGCAAAGTCAGCACGGCCGAATGCCTGGCCCAGGCCGTGCAAAGGCGCAGCGAGCAGGTCATAGACATGGTGATCAGCGACTTTCACCTGGGCGACCGCGAGCCCGATGGCCTCAGCGTGATTGAAAAGCTGCGCGGCTTGCATCAGGGCGAGCAAGCGCTGCCCGCCATTTTGATGACCGGCGACGTGGCCCCCGAACTCGAAGCCCGCGCCAGCGAGGCGGCGGTGCGAGTGCTGCACAAGCCGGTGCGGCCGGCGGTGCTGCGCCAATGCATGTTACAGGCGCTTCCATAGATCGCAGCATGCAGCTGTGCGTCATGGCCACAACCTGGCGCCTGCCCTTGGACGGTCTGTGCAAACCTGGTGCAATTGCCAACAAGGCTGGGGTGCGCGGCATGCCCTGAGATAATGCACAACATCTTTGTTCTTCTAGGCTGCTGCAAGCCTGTCGATGTGGGGCTGCCATGCGCTGCGGCGCTCCACCCCTCCTGATTGCTTTTTGCCACCAGTACACACCATGTCCCAATACGTTTTTTCCATGAACCGGGTCGGCAAGATCGTGCCGCCCAAGCGCCACATCCTCAAGGACATTTCGCTGTCCTTTTTCCCGGGTGCCAAGATCGGCGTGCTCGGGGTCAACGGCTCTGGCAAGTCCACGCTGCTCAAGATCATGGCCGGCATTGACAAAGAAATTGAAGGCGAAGCCATCCCCATGGCGGGCCTGAAAATCGGGTATTTGCCGCAAGAGCCCAAGCTCGAAGACCAGCACACGGTGCGCGAGTCGGTGGAAAGCGGCATGGGCGAGGTCAAGGCCGCGCAAGAGCGTTTGGACCAGGTCTACGCCGCTTACGCCGAGCCCGACGCCGACTTTGACAAGCTCGCCGCCGAGCAAGCCGAGCTTGAAGCCATCATTGCGGCCGCCGGCGACGGCGGCGATCACTTGCTGGACATTGCCGCCGACGCGCTGCGCCTGCCGGCCTGGGACGCGGTGATCAAAAACCTGTCGGGCGGCGAAAAGCGCCGCGTGGCGCTGTGCCGGCTCTTGCTCTCCAAGCCCGACATGCTGCTGCTTGACGAGCCCACCAACCACTTGGACGCCGAGTCTGTGGATTGGCTGGAGCAGTTTTTGGCCCGGTTTTCAGGCACCGTGGTGGCCATCACCCACGATCGCTACTTTTTGGACAACGCCGCCGAGTGGATTTTGGAACTGGACCGTGGCCACGGCATCCCCTACAAGGGCAATTACTCGCTGTGGCTGGAGCAAAAAGAAGCCCGCCTGGGCCTGGAGCAGCGCACCGAAGACGCCCGCACCAAGGCCATGAAAAAGGAGCTGGAGTGGGCGCGCCAAAACCCCAAAGGCCGGCAAGCCAAAAGCAAGGCCCGCCTGGCGCGCTTTGAGGAGCTCTCTGACTTTGAATACCAAAAGCGCAACGAGACGCAAGAAATCTTCATTCCCGTGGCCGAGCGCCTGGGCCACGAGGTGATCGAGTTCGAGGGCGTCTCCAAGTCCTTTGGCGACCGCGTGCTCATTGACAACCTGTCTTTCAAGGTGCCTGCGGGCGCCATTGTGGGCATCATCGGCCCCAACGGCGCGGGCAAGTCCACGCTGTTCAAAATGATTGCCGGTCGCGAGCAGCCCGACACGGGCACGGTCAAGATGGGCAAGACCGTCAAGCTCGCCTTTGTGGACCAAAGCCGCGACGACCTGCAAGACAACAAAACCGTGTGGGAAGACGTCTCCGGCGGGCTGGACATGATCAACATCGGCAAGTTCCAGATGCCCAGCCGCGCATACTGCGGACGCTTTAACTTCAACGGCTCAGACCAGCAAAAAAAGGTGGGCTCGCTCTCCGGCGGTGAACGCGGCCGGCTGCACCTGGCCAAGACCTTGATGCAAGGCGCCAACGTGCTCATGCTGGACGAGCCCTCCAACGACCTCGACGTGGAAACCCTGCGCGCCCTGGAAGACGCGCTGCTGGAATACGCGGGCTCCGTGATGGTCATCAGCCACGACCGCTGGTTCCTGGACCGCATTGCCACCCACATCCTGGCCGCCGAGGGCGACAGCCAGTGGGTGTTTTTTGACGGCAACTACCAAGAGTACGAAGCCGACAAGAAAAAGCGCCTGGGCGAAGAGGGCGCCAAGCCCAAGCGCGTGCGCTTCAAAGCCTTGAAGTGATGGCCCGCCCGTCTGACGATGAGGTCTTGGCCCGCACCCGGGCCTGGCTGGAAAAAGCCGTCATCGGCCTGAACCTGTGCCCCTTTGCCAAGGCGGTCTACACCCGTGACCGCGTGCGCCTGGTGGTCAGCCAGGCGCGGCATGCGGATGACTTGCTGGAAGAGTTGGACCGCGAGCTTGATTTTTTGGTGGCCACCCCGGCCGAGCAGGTGGACACCACGCTGCTGATCCATCCCACGCTGTTTGCGGATTTCTTGGATTTCAACGATTTCTTGGAGATCGCCGAGGGCGTGCTGGACGAGCACGGGCTTGAAGGCGAGGTGCAACTGGCCAGCTTTCACCCGCAGTTCCAGTTTGACGGCACCACCCCCGAGGACATGGGCAACTACACCAACCGCGCGCCTTATGCCGTGCTGCACCTGCTGCGCGAAGACAGTGTGGAAAAAGCGGTGGACAGCCTGGCCGACCCCGACGCCATTTACCAAGAGAACATCCGCACCTTGGACAAGCTGGGCTTGGAAGGCTGGACAAAGCTCGGTATTTGAGAATGCTCAGGGCTTGAGCTCCCCTCTGGGGATTGGGGAGCGGGCAAGCGTGGACACGGTGGTGCCACGCGATGCCCCCACCCCTACCCCCAGAGGTGGAGGGAGGAATTCGGGGTCAGGCGCGCCTGCCGTAGCTTTGGTACACGCGGGTGCGGCCGTCCTTCAAAATGAGCAGCACGTCATAGGGGTCTTGCCTGCCGCCGTAGACCGCGCCGTCCATGCCCGGTGAGCCTATGGGCATGCCGGGCACGGCCAGGCCCAGGGCTTGGGGCTTGTCCTTGAGCAGGCGCTGAATGTCGCGCGCTGGCACATGGCCCTCAAGCGCGTAACCGCCCACCCAGCCGGTGTGGCACGAACCGAGCTTGTCGGCAATGCCCAGGCGCTTGCGCGCTGCGGTGTTGCCTGTGTCATTGACCCGCACCACAAAGCCATTGGATTCAAGGTGCTTGATCCAATCACCACAGCAGCCGCAGTTCGGGTCTTTCCAGACCTCCACTGGGGGCTTGGTTTGCGCCACCAAGGTGCTGCAGGCTGTGGCCACGTTGGCGGCCAGGAACTGGAGGAGGTGTCTTCTGTGCATGGCGCCCATGATAGGCAAGCTGTTCAAAAAATGCGTGGGGTGGTCGCGGCACCCCTGACGTTGCCACGGCATTTTTTGCTCATGCGGGCTGGGTGACTTTGCCAGGGGTCCGCATTCAATAGGTTTTGCGCGCGTTTATTTCTTTGACCAAACGCAGCAGCTCTTGGAGTTGTTCGTCTGACAAGCCGCCGGCCAGACAGATGATTTCGGCGAGGTGATCGTTGTCACAGTAGAGATAACTCAGCGGGACATTCAAGGCATCAGCGAGCTCACGGGCTGTTTGAACAGCAGGCTCGTGAATGCCACTTTCGTAACGGCTGATTCGGGCGCTGGCGGATTCTTCAAGCCCTATTTTTTCACCCAACTGTTTTTGTGAAAGCGCCATTTTCAATCTCGCTTGTTTGAGCCTGCGTCCAAAAACAGGTGCGTCAACAGAGATCGTGGCGGTCAGCGAATTCACTCACCCATTAAATCGCACAATCTGCTACATTAATTTACGTTTATCGTAGATTTTAATGAAATATTTCTGCTTGAACAGTCTTTTTTGAATGACAAACATTCGAAAGTCCCGATGTCATTCAGGCTTCATCTGATCATCAATCTGTCCAGCCCCCGTGAGGCCGACTTTGTATTGCGTCATCCCATCGGTCAACATATGCGAGACATCCATTGGCGCAAGGCCGCCAAGGACAGGCCTCGTGCGGCAAGTGATGAGCGCGCCTGGGCCATGGTGACGTTTGAGCCTTCAGTGCGTGAGGGTTTTGCTTGTATCGACGAGCTCAGGAAGGTGCAGCCCCACATCGGCGTGGTGGTCAGCGGCATCCGTTTGTCTGGGACTGAGCGAGCGCATCTTTTCGATTTGGGCGCAGACCTCATCGGGGGTGATGACGCTGGCCCTGAGGAGTTGATGGCAATGATGGAAGCCGTGATTGGCCGGTTGAGTCGAAGGCCAGGCCCCGCATTGATCTGTATTTAAGCCAGCGCGTACCACCGCGACCGCTGGGCCTCATGGGCGGGCTACAGCGTGTCTTTGAGGCTTTTTTCTCTTCAGTTCGGCAAGTGCGCCTGTGCCTTGTCCAGCCACATCTGCAAGCTGTCGAGCAAATCGACCTGGCTGAAGGAGCAGCTTTCTTCGCTGAAGAGGGCCGACGATTCCAGCCGGTTCAGCAAGCCGTGGAGCACGGTGGCAAAGCGCTCGGGCAACTCGGCGGGCAGGCGCTGCAGGCCGTGTGCCTGGGCAACCAAGAGCTCCACCCTGAGCTGCCCCTGGCGCAGCTGCAGCAAAGCCTGCTGCAAGGCTGCAAGCTCTTGCTGGGCGTTCATGGGTGTGGCGTCGCAAGGGGTCATCAAAACTGCGTGCCCACTGAGGCAAAAATGCGCGGGCCGTAGCGGGTGGTCGAGAGGTCGGTGATAGGCTGGCCCGCGATGTCATACAGGCGGCTGCGGCGCAGGGGAGCGTCACCTAGGTTGTACACGCCCACGCGCCAATAACCGGTGCGCGGGATGGATTGGCCCACGTGCGCCTCCAGCGTGGTGCGTGAGCGTTCACTGCCGGTGGCCACGGCGGTGTTCAGTGCTGAGGGGCCGGCCAAGGTGAGCGAGGCGCCCCCAAAAAAGCCGCCGCTGCGGCGCATGGGCTTGGTCAGGCCCAAGCTGCCGGTGTAGCGCGACTGCCCCGGAATGGCTTGGCCCTCTCTGGGGCCGCTGCTCAGCTGCGAGTCCAGCACGGTGGCGGTGGCCCGCAGCATCCAGTCGCGGCCCCAAGCTTCTTCAGACAGGGGCCGCTTGATGTCGGCCTCCAGGCCCAGGGTGCGGGCGCTGCCTATGTTTTGGCGCTGCTCAGTCCAGGGGGCGTTGGCGCTGGTTTGAAAGACCTGCGTGGCAATCACGTCATCGACCTGGCGGGCAAAAATACTCAGCCCCAGCTGTCCTTGACCGGCCAGGCGCTGCTCCCAACCCAGGTCAAAGGTTTGGGTGATTTCGGGCCGCAAGTTCGGGTTGCCCAGGGTGTCTGGGTTGCTGATGCTGTTGGCGCCTTGGCTGGGCACGTTGCGGTCCAAAATGTCCCAGACCGTGGGTTGGCGCGTCAGGCGGGCCCAGTTCAGCCGCCATTGCGCGCTCTCGCCTGCAGGCGTGCGGGTGTGCAGCGAGGGTTGCCAATAGTCCAAGCGCTGGCTGGCCCGGTTGGCGTCCACGGCCGAGCGCAGTTGCACCGACTCGGCGCGCAGGCCCAGGGTGAGCGTGGTTTTGTAGGGCAGGGCCCATTCGTTTTGGCCCCACAGCGCCGTGCGGTCTATGCCCGAGGACAGCTGCTCTGCCGCGCCCGTACCCAACTGGCTTTGGCCTTTGCCGCTGCGGGTTTCGTACTCCACGCCCGCCATCCACAGCAAAGATTCACGCGCACCTGTGAGCTTGGACTTGAGCTGCCAGGTGGATTCTTGGCGGTCTTCTTTGAAACTGACCAGGCCTTGGCGCTCTTGCCCATCGTCTTGGCCGCTGCCTGACAGGCTGGTGTCCAGCTTGCCCACGGGCAGGCGGCGCGTCCAGTCGCCGCTCAGCTGCCAAGACTGGCGCTGCGTTTGCGAGTTTTCCAAAGACGGGTTGGTGGCCGAGCGCGTTTCAAAGCGGCCGCTGCCGGAAGAGCCGCTGAGCCTGCCGCTCAAGGCCACCTGGTCGCGTCCAATGCGGCCATTGAGGCGCTGGATCAGCCACCAGTCTTGGCGGCGGGAGCGGTTTTCTGACTCGCTGCGTTGGCTGAGCACGCCGCCCGTGTATTGCTCGCGCTCCACGTCGGCACCGCTGAGCTGGTCGGCCAGCCACACGCCGCTGAAGGAGGACCACGGCGCGTTGGTCGGGTCTTTGGCGTCGCCGCCCACGGGGCCAGAGCGCGAGGCCCAGAGCCTGGCCTGGTGCTTGTCCCAGGCGATCGCGTCGGTCAGGCGCACTGTGGTGCTGCGTTGGGGACTGGCTTGGCGCAGCACGATGTTGATGGTGCCGCCACTGGAGCCGGCAAATTCGGCGGAGGGCGAGCGCACGATCTCGATGCGCTCAATCAAATCGGCAGGCAATTGGTCCAGCGGCATTTGCCCGCGCCCGGCCGTGCGCTGGCCGTCCACCATCACGCGGGTGGCGCTGCTGTCCAGGCCACGCATGCGAATTTCCACATTGCCGCTGGCATTGGTGTTGACCTGCAGGCCAGGCAATTGGCTGAGCACGTCGGTGACCGAGTCCACGCCCATGCGCTCAATGTCTTGGCGGTCCACCACCACCATGGAGCCGGTGGCCATGAAGCGCTCTTCCAGCGAGCGCCGCCCAGTGATGACCACCTCGCGCAGCTGTTGGCCAGAGCCGGCAGGCCCTGCGCCTGGCTCGTCGCTGCCCATCATCTGAGCCTGAGCCAGCGGGCTGTACCCCAAGCCCAAGCACAAGGCGGCCAGCGCTGCTGCCAGCGCGCTCAGGCGCAGGGGCTGGGCCGCAGACCGGTGGAGGGCGCGAAGCGAAAGGGGGTGTAGCGAGGGCATGGTGGCGTGGGTCTTCAGGGCTGGTGGCTCGGGTCGGCGGGCCAGCGAACCCGCAGGTCTGCCAGTGCATGCGACACAATTTTTCTGAATTGCATTATCCGGGCACCGGGCCAGTGGGGCTGGCACGGGGTTGATTCGGCGCCAACAAGCACGCCAGCCTGCACGACAAAGCCCCTTCAACGGGCATGGCGTTAAGCTCATCCCATGGTTTCCCGTCATCCCTCCTCCCAGTCCCCGTCTTCGACCGCCCATGCCGACCTGGGCAAGCCCTTGTCTGGGTGGCGGCTGCGCTGGTACACCATTATTTTTGAAGCAGACACGGTGCCTGGTCGCCGCTTTGACCAGTGGCTCATTGTCTTGATTGTGCTGAGCGTGGCGGTGGTCATGGCCGACAGCGTGGCCGCCCTGCGCGAGAGTCACGGCACCGCGTTCAACGCCATGGAATGGCTGTTCACGGCCTTGTTCACGCTGGAGTACATCGCCCGGCTGGTGTGTGTGCGCCACCCTGTGCGTTACGCCACCAGTTTTTTTGGGGTGATTGATCTGCTGGCGCTGCTGCCGACCTACCTGGCGCTGTTTTTCCCCGAGCTGTCAGCCTTGATCGATGTGCGGGTGTTGCGCCTGCTGCGCGTGTTTCGCGTGTTCAAGCTCACGGCCTATGTGGTCGAGTACCAGGGGCTGGCCATGGCGCTGGCGGCCAGCCGGCGCAAGATCATGGTGTTTTTGCTGGCCGTGGCCATGGTGGTGCTGATTTTGGGCACCGTCATGTACGTGGTGGAGGGCCCGGACAACGGCTTTACCAGCATTCCCACCTCGGTGTACTGGGCCATCACCACCGTGACCACCGTGGGCTTTGGCGACATCACGCCCAAGACCGATTTGGGCCGCATGATCGCGTCATTCATGATGTTGCTGGGCTGGGGCACGCTGGCCGTGCCCACGGGCATTGTCACGGCCGAGATGGCGGCCCACCGGGGCGTGCGAGCGCCCAAACCGACCACCCGCACCTGCCACGAGTGCCTGAGCGAGGGGCATTTGTCGCATGCGCAATTTTGCTGTGGCTGCGGCGCGCCCTTGACCAGCTATGCCTGCCAGGACGAGGCGAGTGACCGGCCAAAGGCCAAAGGCTGAGCCTTGATCCGCCTTAATCCGCGTTCAGCCGCTTGGGCGTGATTTCCACCGACTCTTTGCCTGTGCTCAGCCAGACCGTGCCGTCTTGCACCGTGACCTGCAACTGCACGGTGCGCTCGGCCAGCCGTGCCAGGGCCTGGCTTTGCTCGGCTTCAATTTGCCAGACCGCGATGTTGTCGGCTCGGGTGATTTTGCTTTGCAGGCCCTTCCACCACACCGGCGTGCTGCTGGAAAAGCTGTACACGCTCACCCGCTCGGCACGGCCTGCCGCGCGCATCAGGCGCTTGTCGTCGGGCTGACCCACGTCTATCCAGTGCTGGATGGCCTCGGTGTAGTCCTTGTGCCAGAGCGCGGCCTCGTCCACGTCCCACAGGTCCTTGGCAAACTCGAGCTGACCCGCATGGTCGTCGCCCAGCACGTTCAGGGCAAAAGCCAGCACGCGGATCATCATGCGTTCGTCGGCCTCTGAGGGGTGGCGGGCGATGGTCACCACATGGTCGGCGTAGACGTTGCGGTCCATGTCGGCGATTTGCAACTGGGCTTTGTGGATGGTGGCTTTGAGTGCCATGGGGGGTCCGGTGAAGAAACGAATGGGCTATTGGAACAGGCTTTGCGCGCCTGCCAGTGCGCCAGTCCGTGGCCGCTGTCTCAAGGGCCTTGTGCGCCGCAGAGCTGGCCAAAGAAGTAAAGTCGGGTTCTACTTTGTTCAATCCACCCAGGAGAGCCCCATGAAAGCCATTTGGAATGGCATTGTCGTTGCGCAAAGCGAGGACACCGTGCTGGTTGAAGGCAACCACTACTTCCCCGAAGCCAGCCTCAACCGCCACTACGTGACCTTCAGCAACCACCGCAGCACCTGCCCCTGGAAAGGCCAGGCCAGCTACTATTCATTGCTGGTCAACGGCGAGATGAACACCGATGCCGCCTGGACCTACCCGGACCCCAAGCCAGAAGCCGAAGAAATTCGGGGGCGCGTGGCCTTCTGGAAGGGCGTGAAGATAGAACCCTGAGGACCCAATCCATGTTCAAGCACCTGCTCTTGCCTGCCGATGGTTCCGACAACGCCCAGCGCGCCATTGAAAAGGCCTTGGGCCTTGCTCAGGCCTTCCAGAGCCGTGTGACGGCCATTTACGTGGTGGACCCTTACGCCTTCACCGGCGTGGGGGCCGATTTTGCGTATGGCCAGGCCGAGTACCTGAGCGCGGCGGCCGACGAGGCCAAGGCCGCTTTGCAGCAGGCCAGCGACGCGTTCACTGAGGTCGGCATCACCGTGGACACCGCATTGGTGGAGGCACACTCCATCCACAAAGGCATTTTGGCCAAGGCCCAGGAGGTGGGGGCAGACCTCATTGTCATGGGCTCGCACGGCAAGCGCGGCCTTGAAAAATTGGTGCTGGGCAGCGTCACCTCGCAGGTGCTCTCGCATGCCCACTTGCCGGTGCTGGTGGTCAGGGACTGAAGGTTCATCTTCAGCTGGGCAGTGGGTCGTGCGTTCTGTTTGGCAGCTCCCTTTGCTGGTGATGGAGGCGGTGTGCATGGTGGCTCCCTATTTCAGGCAAGCCACTCCAGATCGAACTCGAACGACGGGCAGGTGCCGATCACAGCCGGTTGCTGCCTGATTCAGCCTGGCAATGCCGGGCTTGGGTTGCATGAGCTGTGCAAGAGCCAAGGCCATTGGCCTTGTATTTTTCACATGCTGTCTTTGATAGACAAGGATCTTCCTTCGAAAGTCAGCCCAAGAATTGCGCCCTCAGCTTGGTTGGAGCCTGACGGTGGCCATTTGGGGCACCCGTTAAACCTAAACCCGGCAGTTGGCCGCTTGCTTGCGCTGGAAAAACTTGATGAATCAAACACTTGCGCCCACGACGATCTTCACCTCATGGGTGAAAGCGCTGCACGGCCGCAGGTCTGCCGCTTCAGGCCTCTGGCGTTGTTGCTCGCACCCCCCGGACAGGCAGTCCGGAGGGCACTCGCGCCTAGCCTTAAGACCTGCTTCGTCAGCCCCTAGTCCGCGCCCAACTGCCGGATTTAGGTTAAATCGGCAAGACCACTTTGGCGCAGCACATGGCTGCCGAGTTTGCGGATTCGAAAGCCCGAGGACGCGTTTTCAGGCCATCCGCGCCAATGGCAGGTTGAGCAGCAGGTTTTGAGGTTTGAGTTTCAGCACACCCTGCTCGTTCATGGCCAAACCCAAATAAACAGGCTTGCCATGCACATCGGCGCGCATGTCTTGCGCGTGCTCAAACCGCAGCTTGAACAGGCTGATGAGTTGCTGCTGACGCCCCGCCGTCGGTTCATGGCCTTGGTACAAATCGTTGAGCAAAGCGGTGGAAGTGACGTCCAGGCCCACATGCCAGCGCCAGGCCGGATCGTCCACTTTTTGCACCGGCTCAATGTGCACCGCTACGCCCCAAAAGTGCTGCACCCAACGGGCCAACACCGAGGACAAGGCTTTCAAGCCCGAACGGGCGTTGACCATGCTCAGCACCAAGCCGTGTGGCAATGCGTTGTGCAGTTCGTGCGTCATGTCGAGCAAGAACGCGTAACGCCCCAAGCCCTCGCGCTGTGCCCAATAGTGCTCGGCGTTGTCCGGGTGCAGCACTTTCACATGGACTGCCTTGAGCGTGGCCCCACCCTCCATCAGCAGGCGGCCCATGTCGCCCAAACCGCCTGTCGATTTGAGGCTGTCCAGCGTGTCACTGTCACCCATCAACACCCTGCCTCCTTCGAGGGTGACGCGTTGGCGGCGAAACAGCAGCTCGGCAGCGCGCCACACCACCGGGTCTGGCTCATCGGCCAATATATTGCACACGATGGCTTGCACCACCAGATCGATGAACAGAGGCGGCATTTGAATGTTGCCCGCCAACTGCCACGCCATGTAGGCCGACTCCAGCGAACCGGCGCTTTCCACTGCATCGCGAAAGTTCAAAAAAAATTGGTAGTTTTCGCGCGCATCCCCATCTTTGATGGCTTTGAGTTGCGCGGGCGTCACTTGCGCCCAGGGTGCATCCATCAGCACTTGGTGCAAACGCTTTTCGGCACTGCACGATTCGGGTATTAGCGTCAATTCGTCTCGCTGCAACCACAGCCGCCAATAGTCAGGTGCAGGGCTCAGCCAGCCGTGCGCGTTGCGCGTGAGGTGTTGGTGGCCGCAAGCGGTCCAGAAGTTGTGCATGCCTTGCCTTTTCAATGCCATAGGGTCTTCGCGTCTGCGTCGAATCGGTTTGGACTGCTATGAATCTTGCAGTGAGAGTCTGAGGCCGCTGTCAAAGCGTCGCATTTGCCCGCTCAGCGGGTCACGAAACTCCAGCGTGCGCGCCAGCAGTTGCAGCGGCTGGGTGATGTCGTCGCTGAGCGGCGGCTGCAGCACGGGGTAAATCAAGTCGTGGAGGATGGGCAACCCCAGCGCTGCGCAATGCACGCGCAGCTGGTGGCGCTTGCCCGTGTGCGGTGTCAGTCCCAGCAGCGCATGCGGGCCTTGCACTTGCTTGAGATGCACCTGCGTTTGGGAGTTGGGCTCCCCGGGCACCTCGCGCATTTGCATGAAGTTGTCGTCGCCCTCCAGGCGGCTGCAATGCGTGAGCGGCAGTGGCAAGCCTGGTCGCCAGTGCACCACAGCGTCGTACTGTTTGAGGACCTCGCGCTGCGAAAACAGCGCGTGGTAGGCGCCGCGCGTGGCCGCTTGCACCGAAAACAGCACCAGGCCCGCCGTCTCGCGGTCCAGCCGGTGGATGGGGGCCAGCTCATCGAGCCCGAGGCGGCGGCGCAGCCGCACCAGCAGCGTTTCTTGCAACCAACGCCCGCCTGGCGTCACAGGTAAAAAATGCGGCTTGTCCACCACCAGCAGGTGCGCGTCGTGGTGCAGCACCACCTCGTCGGCTGCGATGCGGGGCTCAGCGGGCAAGCTGCGGTAGTAGTACAGGCGCATGCCGCCCTGGTAGGGGCGTTCGGCCGTCACGGCCACGCCGTGCTCGTCGACCACCTCACCGGCGGCCATGCGGCGTGCCCATTCTTGTGGAGCTATGGCTGCAAAGCGCTCTTGCAGAAACTGCGCCATGCTGGCCCAGGGCCCTGCAGGCGGCAGGCCCACGCAGCTCGGGCCCACGCCGTCGCGGGTGGGCAGCGGGCGGCTGTCAGGTGGCGGCATCAGTTTGTACAGCCATCATCCGCGCGCATCAGACACGGGTTCTTGGCCGTAGTCGGCTCGCGCCAAGCAGGCCAGCAAGCGCCTGGCCGCGGCCTCGGGGCTGCTGAGCTGGCCCTGGGCATGCAGACCCACAAAGCCCGCCCGGTCCGGAAAATCTTGCGCGGGGGCACTGCGCAGCTGCAGCTGCATGTCGGTGGCGATCACGCCTGGCGAGACCGAGCAGACCCGGGCGCCCTGGGGCTGATGCGCCTCGTCCAGCGCCATGCAGCGGGTGAAGTGGTCCATGCCCGCCTTGGCCGCGCAATAGGCCGACTGCGAGGCCATGGCCCGGCGACCCAGGCCCGAGGAGATGTTCATGATTTTTCGCGCAGCGCGCCAGTCGGCCGTGGCCTGCAAAAAAGCCGCGCACAGCTGCATGGGGGTCTCCAGGCCCACACGCAACGCGCGCGCCAGGTCTGCCGGGTCCGACTTGGACAAAGGTGCAATGGTCGCAATCATGCCCGCGTTGTTGATCAGGCTCACCGCTTGCCAGGGCATGTCTGCACGCGCTTGCAGCCAGGCCTTGAGCTGCTGGGCCACGGGCGCACCGTCGGCCAGGTCGGCCTGCCATTCAATGAGCTCGCCCGAAGCGGCTGGGGCCGCTTCGGTCAGGCCGGTGGCCCGCTGGCGCGAGATGCCCAGCACGGTGTGGCCCGCTTCAAGCAACTGCTGGGCCATGGCCAGGCCCAAGCCGCGTGAATGGCCGGTGAGGATGGTGAGGTGGGTGTTCATGAGGGTGTTTTGGATCAAACCGGGTTTCAAAAAGGTGGGGGGTCACTGAAGCAAAGGGCTTGCGCGCTGACCGGGTGCGCCAGCCTGAGCTCACGGGCGTGCAGCAGCAGGCGGGACTGTGTGGCCCCGCCATCGGCCGCATACAGCGCGTCGCCCACGATGGCATGGCCTATGGCCTGCATGTGCACGCGCAGCTGGTGGGTGCGGCCGGTCAAGGGCTCGAGTTGCACGCGGCTGTGGGGGCCTTCATGGGCCAGCCAGCGCCAGCGGGTGCGGCTGGGTTTGCCATGCGTGTGGTCCACCTGCTGGCGCGGGCGGCGCGGCCAGTCGGCGCCCAAGGGCAGGTCAATCTCATGGCATTCGGGGTCTGCGCTCAGGTGCCCGTGCACCACCGCCTCGTAGAGCTTGTGGATGCGGCGCTGCTCAAAAGCCTGGCTCAGGGTGCGCTGCACGGCGGCGCTGCGCGCCATCAGCATGAGTCCTGAGGTGGCCATGTCCAGCCTGTGCACCACCAAGGCGCCTGGCACCTGCGCCTGCAGGCGGGCGCTCAGGCAGTCTTGCTTGTCCTCGCCCCGGCCGGGCACGGCCAGCAAGCCAGCGGGTTTGGACACCAGCAGCATGTGCTCGTCCAAATAAACCAGGGGCAGGGCAGGGGGCATGTGCGTGATTATCGGCACGCAGTGCGAACAGTTAGCCTGCTAAAGTGCCGCACCATGCCAGACCAGCGCTTTTCAGACCTGTTGCGACTCCAAAATTTCATGCGCATGTGGCTGGCCCGCTTGAGCAGCACCGCCGGCCAGCAAATGCTGATGGTGGCTGTGGGCTGGCAGATGTACGAGCTCACGGGCAGCGCCTGGGACTTGGGGCTGGTGGGCTTGTACCAATTTGCCCCCGCGCTCTTGCTCACTTTGGTGGCCGGGCACGCGGCCGACCGCTGGCACCGGGGCCGCATCATGGCTGTGTGCTTGCTGCTGCAGGCGGTGGTGGCTTTCACCCTGATGTCGGCCACCCTGGGCTGGGGCACGGATGGGGCTTGGGTGGGGCGCGATTTGCTCTTGGGCCTGTCGGTGATGCTGGGCATGGCGCGGGCCTTTCAAATGCCTGCGCAGCAGGCCATTGCGCCGCTGCTGGTGCCTGCAGCCATATTGCCGCGCGCCACGGCATTCAATTCAGCGGGCTCGCAGGTGGCCGTCATTGGCGGGCCGGCCTTGGGTGGCCTGGTGTTTGTGGCGGGTGCGGCGGCGGTGTACGCCACTTGCTTTGCGCTTTTTGTGGTGGGCAGCGTGCTCATGGCCCTGGTGCGCTACCAGCAAGCGCCTCGCACGGACGAGCCTGTCACGCTGCAAAGCGTGTTTGCGGGGGTGAGCTTTGTGTGGCGAAGCAAGCTGCTCTTGGGTGCCACCACGCTGGATTTGTTTGCCGTGTTGCTGGGCGGCGCCACGGCCTTGCTGCCCATGTTTGCCAAAGACATTTTGCACACCGGGCCCTGGGGCTTGGGGCTGTTGCGCGCGGCCCCGGCGGTGGGGGCTTTGCTGATGTCGGTGGTGCTCACGCGTTGGCCCTTTGAGCGGCGGGTGGGCCGCAAGCTGCTGCTGGCCGTGGGCATTTACGGGCTGAGCATGCTGGTCTTTGGCCTGTCGACCAGCTTGGTGCTGTCCATGGTGGCGCTGGCGGTGTCGGGGGCGGCCGACATGGTGAGCGTGGTCATTCGCATCACCTTGGTGCAACTGGAAACGCCGGACGAGATGCGCGGCCGCGTGAGTGCAGTCAACTCCATTTTCATAGGCGCGTCCAACCAGTTGGGCGAATTTGAGTCGGGCGTCACGGCCGCCTGGTTGGGGCCTGTGGGCTCGGTGCTGCTGGGCGGCGTGGGCACCTTGCTGGTGGCCGTGGCTTGGCTGCGGCTTTTTCCGAGCTTGGCCACGCGGGACCGAATGCAGGGCTGAGGAGCCGACCACGGCTGGAGCCAAGCGGCGTCAGCGACTGCTTCTTTGGCGTGCCTGGTTCACGTCCACCGCCGTCACCTCGGCGGCCTGGTTGCCCCAACTGCCTCGGATGTAGCTCAGCACGCTGGCGGTGTCTTTGTCGTTCAGGTCCATCACATAAGGCGGCATGCCGTAGGGCCGGGGGTTGCCGGCGGTGGCTGGCGGGTAGCCGCCATGCAAAACCACTTGCACCAGGTTCACCGGTGAGGCCAGGTTGACCGCGCGGTTGCCAGCCAGGGCCGGGTAGGCGCCGGCCACGCCTTGGCCGCTCTCGCCGTGGCATTGCGCGCAATGCTTGTCGTAGAGCTGGCCACCGCTTTGACTGAGCTGTGTGCGGGTGACGGGGGCGCGTTCCATGTCGCTCGCGCGCTCGGGCAGCGCCTGCAAAAACACAGCCATGGCGCGCAGGTCGCTGTCCAGCAAATGCTGGGTGCTGTGCAGCACCACCTCGGCCATGGGGCCTTGCACCGAGCCGCTGGGCGAGGTGCCGGTTTTGAGCAAGGCCAGCACATGGTCTTGCGGCCAGCGGCTGACACCCGCTTCGGCCGGGGAGTTGAGCGAAGGCGCGTACCAATTTTGCATGGGGATCAGGCCGCCAGCCAGGTCCAGTGGGTTGCTGCCGCCCATCGCGTTGCGCGAGGCGTGGCAGGCTGCGCAGTGGCCCAAGCCTTGCACCAAGTAGGCGCCCCGGTTCCAGTCGGCGCTTTGTGCAGGCTCGGGCACAAAAGGCGTGGGGCTGAAGTACAGCGCCCGCCAGACCGCCAGCGCCGGCTGCGTGCTGAAGGGCCAGCGCAGCTCATGCGAGCGCTTGGCTTGGCTTGCGGGCGGCAGGCTTTGCAGGAAGGCAAACAAGGCGTCTGTATCTTCGCGACTGACTTGCGTGTAGTTGGGGTAGGGAAAGGCGGGGTAGAGCAGGCGCCCGTCCTTGGAGCGGCCATGGTGCATGGCGCGCCAAAAGTCGCCCGCGCTCCAGCCGCCCAAGCCGTGCGTGGGATCTGGCGTGAGGTTGCTGGCATACACCGCGCCAAAAGGCGTGTGGATGGCGCGCCCGCCTGCAAAGGGTGCGCCGCCTTTGTCGCTGTGGCAGCCCATGCAGTTGCCCGCACGCGCCAAGTAGGCGCCGCGCTCTATGAGTGCGGGATGGCTCAAGTCAGGCTGGGTGGCATAGATGACTTCATCACCGCCGCCTTGGCGCCAGCCGGTCCAGACCAGCGCCGACACCAGCACCAGCGCGGTCAGTGACAAAAGGAACAAGCGCAGACCTGGGCGCTTTCGCAGAGGAGTATGGGGAGTCTTCATCGGGCCACACCTGTTTTGGCTGAGGTGGCCGATGCCGTGATGGCGGCCGTGCCGCACACCGGCAGGCCTGCAACGGCAGCCAAGCGTTCAACGGGCTTGCTGTCGCTGGGCACGGGCTGGCTGGCCAGCCACACCGACACGGCCTGGATGTCGTCAGGGCTCATGCGCAGGGCCACCTGCGACATGCAGTCGGGCGCGTGGGCGCGGCGTTTGCCCGTGCGCCAGGCCCCCAGCTGGGCGTTGAGGTAATCGCGGGGCAAACCCAAGAGGCCAGGCACGTTGGGCAGCACACCCGTCATGCGCGTGCCGTGGCATTGCACGCAGGCGGGCAACTGGCGGCTGGCGTCGCCCTGCATCACCAGCACACGGCCACGCTCAACCAGCTCGCGAGAGCCTGCTGCGGGGAGCGCGGCGGGGTAGGGCAGATCGAGTTCGGCAAAATACTGGGCAATTTCAAGCAAATAGCCATCGCTCAAGGGTTCGAGCAGCTGCGTCATCAGGCCGTAGTGGCGCCTGCCGTCTCTGAAATGGAGCAACTGGTTGTACAGATAGCCTGCGGGCTTGCCCGCCAAACGCGGGTAGTAGCCGTCGGGCGCGGCGCGGCCTTGCGCGCCATGGCAGTGGGTGCAGGCCAGGCTGCGCTGGGCGATGCTGTCCTCAAAAGGCTTGGGGGTGGACGGCGCAGTTTGCGCGCCCACGGCCGTGCACAGGCACAGCCAGGCCGCGGGGAGCCAGACAGATAAACGCATCAGGGAAGAATTCATACAGAGGGCTTGAGCACCAGGTCAGAGTCAGGGTAAGCCACGCAGGGCAAGATGAAGCCTTGGGCCTTTTCTTCGGCGCTCAGCCCGGGCCAGGCGATCTGGTAGTGCACTTGCCCGCTTTCTAGCTGGCGCAGGCAGGCGCGGCAGGTGCCGTTGCGGCATGAGCTGCTCATCTCCAGGCCGGCTTGCCCGGCGGACTCCAGCAGG
>CANHKH010000010.1 GCA_947460165.1 Comamonadaceae bacterium | reverse complement strand
GCCTCATCCGCACTGCCTGGCCGGGCTTGGGCCAACAAGACTTGCGTGGCAGCAATCAGGTCGTACACCTGTTCGCTGAGCATGCGGCGTATGGCCTCGTACAAGAGGCGGCGCGCCCGCTGGGGCTGCGCCAAGTCCGGGTGCTCTTGCACCGCTTGCAGGCGGTAGCGCTCAAACAAATCGAGCTCCTTGAGCTGCGCCAAGGTGATGAGGCCGGAGCGCACGCCGTCGTCAATGTCGTGGGCGTTGTAGGCAATGGCGTCGGCCAGGTTGCACAGCTGGGCCTCCAAGCTGGGCTGGCTGCGGTCTAAAAAGCGCCTGGCCACGCCACCGGGCTCGGCCGCTTCGAGCTGCTCGGCGTGGCGGCGCGAGCAGTGCTTGAGGATGCCCTCACGCGTCTCAAAGCTCAGGTTCAAACCGTCGTAGGCCGGGTAGCGCTCTTCGAGCTTGTCGACCACCCGCAGGCTTTGCAGGTTGTGCTCAAAGCCACCGTGCTCGGCCATGCAGGCATTGAGCGCGTCTTGCCCTGCATGGCCAAAGGGCGTGTGGCCCAAATCGTGGGCCAGGGCAATGGCTTCGACCAGGTCTTCGTTGAGCTGCAAAGAGCGCGCCATGGAGCGGCCCAGCTGCGCCACCTCCAGCGAATGGGTCAGGCGGGTGCGAAACAGGTCGCCCTCGTGGTTGAGAAACACCTGGGTTTTGTAGACCAAGCGCCTGAAGGCGGTGGAATGCACGATGCGGTCGCGGTCGCGCTGAAAGGCCGAGCGGGTGGGCGCGGGCTGCTCGGGGTATCGACGCCCGCGCGAGAGCGCCGGGTCGCAGGCATAAGGCGCCAGGGTCATGCCTTGTGGGGCTCAGGCCTGTGCACAACAAGCATCAATGACTTGGCGCACCAGCGCATTGGGCGCGGCGCGCACCGCGGCGCTGCCGGGGGGGTCGATGAGCACGAACTTGATCTCGCCAGCCTCTGACTTTTTATCCAAGCGCATGAGCTCCAGGTAGCGCCCAGCGTTGTCCTCGGCCAAGCGCGGCCCCTGCACTGGCAGGCCGGCGGCCTGCACCAAGCGCTTGAGGCGGGCGGCCAGCGCTGCATCAATGAGGCCCAGTCGCTGTGACAGCTCGGCGGCCATGACCATGCCGCAGCCCACGGCCTCGCCATGCAGCCACTGGCCGTAGCCCATGCCGGCCTCGATGGCGTGGCCAAAAGTGTGGCCAAAGTTGAGAATGGCGCGCAGCCCGGCTTCGCGTTCGTCTTGGCCCACCACATGGGCCTTGATCTCACAGCTGCGCTTGACGGCGTGCGACAGCGCCTGGGGATCGCGCGCAAGCAGCGCGGGCAGCGCCGCTTCAATCCAGTCCAAAAAAGCCAGGTCGGCAATGGGGCCGTATTTGATGACCTCGGCCAGGCCCGCGCTGAGCTCGCGCTCGGGCAGGGTGGCCAGCACGTCCAGGTCGCACACCACCAGCTGCGGCTGGTAGAAGGCGCCAATCATGTTCTTGCCCAGCGGGTGGTTGATGGCGGTTTTACCGCCCACCGAAGAATCGACCTGCGCCAGCAAGGTGGTGGGCACCTGCACAAAAGGCACGCCGCGCATGTAGCTGGCGGCGGCAAAGCCGCACATGTCGCCCACCACACCGCCGCCCAGAGCAAAGAGCACGGTTTTGCGGTCGCAGCCGTGCGCGAGCAGGGCGTCAAAAATCAGCTGCAGGTGGGCCCAGTCCTTGTGGGCTTCGCCGTCGGGCAGCTGCAGCAGCAACACACGCGGGTAACGCGCTTGCAAGGCAAGCTGTAGCTGAGCCGCATACAGCGGCGCCACCGTGGTGTTGGAGACGATGAGCGCGGTGGCGGCTCCAGGCAGCTGGGCGTAGGTGGCGGCATCGCCCAGCAGGCCCGCGCCTATCACGATGGGGTAGCTGCGCTCGCCGAGCGCAATATTCACGCGCTCAGGCGCCAGAGATGGAGCAAGCGGCAAAGAGGAAGGCAAGGAGGAGGCCATAGATTTCTTCAGTTGCGGGCGGGGCTAGAAGCCATGCCAGGGCCCGCCATGGGCGAGGGGCTGGCCTGCTCGAATGGCGCAAGAATGGCGTGGACCAAGCTGGACACCGAGGGGCGACCCGTCTCCAAGACGCGGTGCGCGGTTTCGCGGTAAAGCGCATCGCGCGCATGGTAAAGCTCGCGCAAGCGGCCCAATGGGTCAGCCACTTGCAAGAGGGGTCGGTTCTGGTCGTGGCGCAAGCGCCTGAACACCTCGTCAGGCGGCGAGTGCAGGTAAATCACCGTGGCGTGCTCGCGCAACACCTGCCGGTTGGCCAAGCGCAGCACCGTGCCGCCGCCCGTGGACAAGACCCCCTGCCCTGCGCGACAAATCTCGGCGATCACCTGCTCCTCCAAGTCACGAAAGGCGGACTCGCCCTCGCGCTCAAAAAACTCTCGGATGGAGCAGCCTATGCGCTGCTCAATCACCAGGTCGGAGTCCGTGAAACGCGCGCCCAAGCGCTTGGCCAGTTGCCGACCCACGGTGGACTTGCCCGAGCCGGGCAAGCCCACGCAGGCAATGAGCGAGGGAAGGGGAGTCAAGATGGGTTGGGGTAATGCAGGCAGCACAGAATGATAAACGTCCCTGGACAGCATCCGCCCTGCGCCTTGGGGGGTGGGCACCACAGACGCATGCGGCCTGATGGGCGACACGATGGCACAGCAGCTGCGCCAAGCACAAAGCGAATCAGCGAAGGGGTGGCGTATCGGCCAGCAGCTGCGG
Organism: Comamonadaceae bacterium; assembly: GCA_947460165.1. Taxonomy (GTDB): domain Bacteria; phylum Pseudomonadota; class Gammaproteobacteria; order Burkholderiales; family Burkholderiaceae_C; genus Polaromonas. The sequence continues at coordinate 19,996 of CANHKH010000010.1, read as the reverse complement.
CGTGATGAAGACCAGCAACTCGGATTTGCTCAGGCTTTTGGTGCGGCTGCGGAACAAGGCGCCCAGCACGGGCAAGCTGCCCAGCACAGGTACGCGGAATTCTTCTTCCCGCTCCAGGGTTTCGTAAATACCGCCAATCATCACCGTGCCGCCGTTGTCCACCAGCACCTGGGTCTGCACATGCTTGGTGTCAATCGCAAAGCCATTGGGGGTGCTGCGGCCCACGCTGTCCTTGTTCACGTCGACGTTGAGGATGATGCTGCCCTCGGGTGTGATCTGCGGGGTGACCTCCAGCTTGAGGTTGGCTTTTCGAAACGTCAGTGCCGTGGCGCCGCTGGAAGTCGATTGTTGGTAGGGCAGCTCGGTGCCCTGCTCAATGATGGCCTTGACCTGGTCGGCCGTCACGATGCGCGGACTGGCCACGATCTGGCCCTGACCTTCGGCTTCCAGGGCCGACAATTCCAGGTTGAGAACACGTGAGGCCGAGGCATTGAACAGCGCCACCGCCAAGCTGGCGGCGGCCACGCCATTGAGCCCGGCGGCAGGCAAGTTCACCATGTCCAGCCCGGCAACCCCGAAATCACGTCCGGGCACGGCCTCGCCCTCAGTCGGCACCTGGGGCTTGAGGTAGGCGCCACCGACTTGCCTGCCTGAAAGGCTGGGGCCAGGCTGGGCCGGCTTGGACGATGGCCGACCCCCCAAGCGCACGCCGAGCGAGCGACCAAAGCTGTCGGCCGCCTCCACAATGCGCGCCTCAATCATGACCTGCCGCACCGGAATGTCGATCTGGCGCACCAGCGCCTGCACCAGATCAAGGCGCGACGCCACATCGGTGACGAACAGCTGGTTGGTGCGGACTTCGACCAAGATGCTGCCACGCGGGGACAACAAACGGCCGGCGCCCACACCGGCTTGCAACTGCCGGGCCACCTCGTCGGCGCGCGCATAGTTCAGGCGAAAGCTCTGGGTGCGAACGCCTTCGGTGGCTTGCATGGCCTGCCGACCTTCGAGCTCTTGGCGCTCGCGCGCGGCCAGCTCGGCCTTGGCGGCCACCCAGATCACCGAGCCCTCGCGCCTGGCCACCAAGCCACGGGCTTGCACGATGGTGTCCAGCGCTTGCTCCCAAGGCACGTCTCGCAAACGCATGCTCAAGCTGCCGCTGATGCTGTCAGACGCCACGATGTTGAAGCCACTGTGTTCGGCCAGCACCTGCAGCAAGGCGCGAACCTCGATGTTCTGAAAATTCATGGAGATCAGCGCGCCGCTGTCCAGCGGCGCTTGGCGCACCGGTGCGGATGTGGCTGACAGCTCGGTCTCTTCAGGCTCAGCGAGAGCCAGTTCAGCCCCGCACAGCCAAGCCAACAACGCCAGGCCAGCTCGGCCACAGCGCCAGCCACCCGTCCGTGAGCGGTCTGTCATGGCTTTTCCCCCACGCGCCACAGGCGCTCGTGTTCGCTCCAGCGGCCCTCGCTGTCGCGAACAATTTCTCGCAGCCACAGACCATGCTCGGCAATGCGCAGCACACGGCCGGCATGGGGGCCCAGGGGGTCGCCCACGCGCAGGGTGTGGAGCATGCGATCGTCTTGCAGCAAAGCCAGCCATTCACCGCCGCGCCGCAGCGTGCCGGTCAAGGCGAATGCCGACAAAGGCGAGGCCTCCAGCAAGCCCTTGGTCCGCGATAACTCGGCCCGCCAATGCGCAGGCAGCTCTGCCCAGGCATCCACCGGTGGCGGCTCAGCCAGCGGGTCGGCCCCGCTGGCGCCTTGGTAGCTGCGCTTGGGGCCAGCCTGGTGACTCACGGCCAGCTTGGGGCTGGGCAGCAATTCCAAGACCAAATCGGCCAGGTGCATGCCTGCTGGCCCCGACTGCAGTTGGTAGCGCAGCAGCCGCACCCCATGTGCGGTCTCGCCCAAGGCAGCCACAAACACACCGTGCTGGTGATAGCGCCCTCGCAAACGCAGCTGCAACTGCTGCGCCTCTGTGCGCGCCCCACCCGCCTCCAGAGGCTTGATCAGCTCCACCGCCAAGCCGGCAACCAAGGCCAGCCTGCGCCAATGCCATGGCCCGAGCTCGGCCCCTGCGCCCAGTGCAGGCGAGGACGCGGCGACCGCCAAGCTTGCGGTGGTCGCCATGGTGGCCGTGGTGGTTGCAGCCGACGCAGGAGGCCCCTGTGGCCCCAGCCGCTGGCGCAAGCCGTCGAGCTGGCTTTGCAATTGCCCCAGCTTTTGCTGCTCGGCCTGGGTTTGCTCACTGACTGTGCCCATTTGCCAGGCCCACAACAGGCCAGCGCTGACACAAGCGGCCAGCAGCGGCGCCATGGCGGGGCCCCAGGCCCAAGAAGGGCGAACACTGAGCTGCTGCACCATGGCCAGGCGCAGCGCTGCCAGCACACCAGCGCCATGGCCCCCGCCCTGGCGACTGGCCACAAGCATGGACCCGCTCATGGCACGGCCTGCGGGCTTGGGGCGGCCCAGCGCAACACAAAGCGCACTGGACGTGTGGATGACTCAGGCTCCGCCGGGGTCTGCAGCTCCATCAATTCGGCGGCCCCCCAGCGGCTCAGTCGGCCAGAGACGGCTTGGGCCCAGGGCTCCAACTGTGCGGCACTCAGCTGGCCCTGCACGGTCAGGGCCTGATCCTCATGGCGCAAGGAGGTCAAGCGAGCGCCGCTGGCCGAAGCCAAGGCCTCTAAGCCATCGAGCAGCTGCAAACGGCTGGCTTGCCAAGACTGCATTCGGGCGAGCTCCTCGCGCCGGAGTTGGTCCAGGCGGTTTTGTTCAGCGGCCCGGCCCAAGGCCTCCTCTGCCTCTGTGATACGCGTCTGCAGCAGCTGCTGGTCAGCGCGCTGCAGCTCGAGCGCCTCGCGCTCATTGGCCATCCAGACCCAGGCGCCGAGCAAACCCAACACCATGCCCAAGACTGTGCCCCTGAGGGGAGAGACAGGCGCTGCACTGGGCAGTGTGGCCAAGTAATTGAAGCCACGCAAAGGACGGGCGCTCATGGACGCCAGGCCCTCAGGCTCAGACCCAGAGCCACCAGGGGACAACCCATCTCGCTGGGGGGCGTCAGGCCGGCGCGCCATGACAGGCGTGGCCAAGGGTCCAGCACAGGCCAGGCGCCGCCCAGCTCGGCGGCCAATCTGGGGCCCCAGAACTGACAAGCCTCGGGCGTGCCTGCCAGCGCGCCGCCGGCCGGCCAAACCCACGGGTCCGAGTCGAGCGGCACGGACGCCCCGGTCCAGCTGCGCTGCTCATGGGCCAGGCCGGGTGCCCAGCGGTGAATGACGCAGCGCTCATGTTCGGCCTCTGCCAAGACCCACATGGCTGGCGCTGCGGGTGGCTCAGCCAGCGCGCGCAGGGCCAGGTGCATCACGCGTTGCCGGTCATCGAGCAGCACCAAGTCCAGCCCAGCCGCTTCGGCCAGGCCTTGCCAGTCCTGCACCTCTTCCAGCGAGCGCACTGTCAGCCGCAGCCTCAAGGGGAAAGCCCGCAAGGGCTCGGTGCACCAGACCAGCGCATCGGCGGGGGTCTGCGCCAGCTGCTCGGCCTGCGCCACCAGCCAGCGGCGCCAAGCCCAAGGCGGCAGGCCTGCGGGCAGGTCCACATCCTGTTGCCAAGCCGCTTCTGGCAAGGCCAGCGCAATGCGGCGCCCGCCACCGGCAGAGGCCACCAACTGCTGCAGGGTCTGGGCCATCAGCTCAAACTGCTGGATGCGCCCCTCATGCAGTCCATCGGCAGGCACCGCAAGGACAGCGCACTGCTCAATGCGGCCCAGCGGTGAGGCGCGTGCGCAGGCCAACAAACAGGCCTGGCTGGGACCCATGTCTATGCCCAGCAATGGCTCGGCTGAACGCGGGGGCCAAGACAAAGACCACAGGGGCATGAACTCCTCCGCTGTAAAGGCGGCCCCCACCTGGGCGGCACAGACAAACTAGGCTAGCCAGCAGCCGGCGTTGATTCGTTATTTCATGTTAAAAAGAAGGAAAGTCCATCGCGTCTGTGCTGTCTGTGGTTCAGGTCTGTGCTTTCATACCCTGTTCACCGACCCTCCACCGGATTTTTATAATGCCGGGTCCAACCAAATCCCCGCATGCCTTCTTCCCCCACTGATCGCGCAACCCCTCCTCCATCCCTGACACACAAGGCCATGCGCCTGGGTTTGTGGGTGGCTGGCTTGATGGTGGTGGGCCTGGGTGGTCTGCTGCTGCTGCTGGCCGTGGCTTTGGCCGTGGCCCATCCCAATTTGCCCGATGTCTCGGAGCTGTCCGAGTACCGGCCCAAGCTGCCGCTGCGCATTTATTCTTCCGACCAGGTCTTGCTGGGCGAATTTGGCGAAGAGCGGCGCAGCTTCACGCCCATCAAAGACATCCCACAGGTGATGAAAGACGCGGTGCTGGCCATTGAAGACGCCCGCTTTTACCAACACAGCGGTGTCGACTACTTGGGCGTGATACGCGCAGGCTTGGCCAATGTGCGCTCCTTCAAAAGCCAGGGTGCGTCGACCATCACCATGCAGGTGGCGCGCAATGTCTACCTCTCGACCGAGAAAAGCTACACGCGCAAGATTTATGAAATTTTGCTGACCTTCAAGCTCGAGCACACGCTCTCCAAGGACCAGATCCTGGAGATTTACATGAACCAGATTTTCTTGGGCAACCGGGCTTATGGCTTTGCAGCAGCCTCGGAAACCTATTTCGGCAAACCCCTCAAAGACATCACAGTGGCCGAGGCGGCCATGCTGGCAGGCCTGCCCAAAGCACCCTCGGCCTTCAACCCGATCGCCAACCCCAAACGGGCCCGGTCGCGCCAGCTCTACATCATTGAGCGCATGCAAGACAATGGCTTTATCACTGCGCCGCAGGCGCTGGCGGCCAAAGGTCAAATTTTGCGCGTACGCACCAGCGCCGACCCGAACCGCATTCATGCCGAGTTTGTGGCAGAGATGGCGCGCCAACTGATCTTCAACCAATACGGGGCCGAGGCCTACACCCGAGGGCTGAACGTCTACACCACGGCCAACTCGGGCGAGCAGATGGCGGCCTACAAAGCCCTGCGCCGAGGCATCATGGACTATGAGCGCCGCCAAATTTACCGGGGACCCGAGAAATTTGTCACCCTGCCGGCCGACCCCAAAGAAGCCGAAGATGTGATTGACGATGCGCTGGCCGACCACCCCGACAACGGCGACGTGATGTCGGCCGTGGTGCTGCAAGCCAGCGCCAAAAAAGTGGTGGCCGAGCGCGCCAACGGCGAAACGGTGGAGATCACCGGCGAAGGCCTCAAGCCAGCCCAGTCTGGCCTGTCGGACAAAGCACCGCCGCAAATTGCCATACGGCGCGGCGCGGTCATCCGCGTGATGAAAACCGCCGACAAATGGGAAATCACCCAGTTGCCCGAGGTCGAAGGCGCGTTTGTGGCCATGGACCCGCGCGACGGCGCCATTCGGGCGCTGGTCGGCGGCTTTGACTTTGGCAAAAACAAGTTCAACCACGTCACGCAGGCCTGGCGGCAGCCGGGCTCGAGTTTCAAGCCCTTTATTTACTCGGCGGCGCTGGAAAAAGGCCTGACGCCGGCCACCGTGGTCAACGACGCACCGCTGTTTTTTGACGCAGGCGTGACTGGCGGCCAGCCCTGGGAGCCCAAGAACTACGACGGCCAGTTCGACGGCCCCATGAGCTTGCGCACGGCGCTGAAAAAATCAAAAAACATGGTCTCCATCCGCGTGCTGCAGGCGGTGGGCGCGCAAAACGCGCAAGACTGGATCACACGCTTTGGATTTGACGCCGACAAGCACCCGCCTTACCTGACCATGGCGCTGGGGGCGGGCTCGGTCACACCCATGCAAATGGTCACCGGCTACGCGGTGTTTGCCAACGGCGGCCTGCGCGTCAACCCTTACCTGATCACCAAAATCACCGACCAAGCGGGCAAGGTCCTGGTCGAGACGCCGCCGCAGGCGCCCAACGAGTCGAACCGAAGCATAGACAGCCGCAACGCCTTTGTGATGTCCAGCCTGCTGCAGGAAATCACGCGCTCGGGAACAGCCGCTCGCGCCCAGGCCCAGCTCAAGCGGCCAGACCTGTATGGCAAAACCGGCACCACCAACGACTCGATTGACACCTGGTTTGTGGGCTACCAGCCCACCCTGGCCGCCGGTGTGTGGATGGGCTATGACAAGCCGCGCAAGCTGGGCGATCGGGAAACCGGCGGAGGTTTGAGCTTGCCGGTGTGGATCAACTTCATGGAGTACGCGCTCAAGGGCGTGCCCGTGAGCGAGCCGCCCGTGCCGCCTGGCGTGGTCAACCTGGGTGGCGAGTGGTATTACGAAGAATTTGCACGCGGCTCTGGCGTGAGCAGCTTGGGCCTGGATGGCCGCAGCAGCGAGGCTGAAAGCACCAGCCCCCCCGTGCAGGTGCTGCAGCCGGCCGAGGAGCGGCGCCGCATCCTGGACCTGTTTCGCAATTGACGGGCCGGTTGCCCGCGCGGCTCAGGCCCTCAACTCCAAGGGCTGACCGGCCTGCTGCGTGGCGCAGGCGCTGAGGGTCGCAAAAAACTCGCTGCCGTCTTTGGTGTCCAGCCAGCGGCCGTCTTGGAATTTGTAATGGTAGCCGCCAGCTTGCGCAGCCATCCATACCTCTTGCAAGGGCTTTTGCAAGTTGATGATGATCTGGCTGCGGTTGGCAAAGCTGAGCGTGACCATGGCGCCCGTGCGTTGGTTGTCTACATCGGCATCGCTGTGGTCATTGATGTGGTCGCAGCCAGCCTCCACCGCCTTGAGCAGCTCTTCTGCATGGTTCAGGTACTCCAAGTCGGTCATTACAATCCAGTCGAATATGTTGGCTTTTCAAGTGCAGAGAATTTTAGGGTCTGCCCGGCGTGCAGGCGGTGCGCTGGCGTTGATGCTGCTGCTCGCGTGTGGTCAAAAAGGCCCCTTGGTCCTGCCCGAGCCTGTGCCCGCTGCCACCCAGCCATCGAGCTCTTCCCGTCCACAGTCGCCGGCACAGCCCGCTGCGACCGTCAAACCTGAGCGCCCACCATGAGTTCACCTGCTGAGACCGGCGTGCTGCCCGGCCACCCTTTTGTGCACCTGCGCGGCCAAGCGCTGTTCGCCGAGGAGGTCTCACTCGCCGACCTGGCCGCCGAGCACGGCACACCGCTTTTTGTTTATTCCAAGGCCGCCATGCTGGCGGCCCTGGCAGCCTACCAACGGGGCTTTGCAGGCCGCGATGCGCAGATTTGCTACGCCATGAAGGCCAACTCCTCGCTGGGCGTGCTGCAGGTGTTTGCCCAGGCAGGTTGCGGCTTTGACATTGTCTCGGGCGGCGAGCTCGAACGCGTGCTGGCCGCAGGCGGCACCGCGGCCAAAGTGATCTTCTCGGGTGTGGGCAAGACCGCGCGCGAGATGCGCCGCGCACTGGAAGTGGGCATTGGCTGCTTCAATGTGGAGAGCGAAGCTGAGCTGCATGTGCTGTCTCGCGTGGCGCAAGCGTTGGGGGTGCCGGCCCAGGTGAGCATCCGAGTGAACCCCAACGTGGACCCCAAGACCCACCCTTACATTTCCACGGGTCTCAAAGACAACAAGTTTGGCGTGGCCCATGAGGAGACGCTGCGCGTGTACCAGCTGGCCGCCAGCTTGCCCGGTCTGAAGGTGGTGGGCATCGATTGCCACATTGGCTCGCAGATCACGCAGCTCACACCCTACCTGGACGCGATGGACAGGGTGCTGGACTTGGTGGACGCCATTGAAGCTGCGGGCATCGCTTTGCAGCACATTGACTTTGGCGGCGGCCTGGGCATTGACTACCAGGGCGACACGCCGCCTGCGGCCGATGCGCTGTGGGCGCAGCTGCTGGCCAAGATCGATGCGCGCGGCCACAGCGGCAAAAAACTGATGATTGAGCCAGGCCGCTCCTTGGTGGGCAACGCGGGCCTGTGCTTGACCGAGGTGCTGTATGTCAAGCCCGGTGAGCAAAAGAATTTTTGCATCGTCGACGCGGCCATGAACGACTTGCCGCGCCCGGCCATGTACCAGGCGTTTCACCGCATCGTGCCGGTGTCAGCACCCTCGCCTTCGGCACCCTCCTCGCGCTACGACGTGGTGGGGCCGATCTGCGAAAGCGGCGACTGGATAGGCCGTGACCGTGCGCTGCAAGTGCAAGGCGGCGAGGTCTTGGCCGTGCTCTCGGCAGGTGCGTACTGCATGAGCATGTCCAGCAACTACAACACGCGGGGACGGGCGGCCGAGCTGCTGGTCGATGGGGCGGTGGTGCATGTGATCCGTGAGCGGGAAAGCACGGCAGATCAGATGCGGCAGGAGCGGCTGGTTCAGGTCTGATTGCTGCGTTGCCTTGTGAGGGTGCTTGTATTTCACTGTTTGAGCGACCAGGCCAGGTTTTTGAAGAGACAGGCTTGTGTTTGGCGGGCGGCTCACCTCGCTTGGGCTGTGTTCGGCCGGCTCATACTGCGGGGGTACACAGAAATCGCCGGCCGAACACAACCCAAACTCGGCACGAATGCTCTGGCCATGGGGCAGTCGGCCAGCGATGACGCCGCACTCACCTTGGCTTTCACGCACTCAAAACCTCACGCACACCAACCATCGTTTGCTGGATGAGGGGTGCGGGTCCGGCCCGATTTCTGTGTACCCCCACAGTATGAGGGCCGGGCCCGCACCCCTCATCCAGCCGTCCCAGACTCGCCGTACAAAAACCGCAGCATTAGCACGGTAGATCAGGTGCGGCAGTGGCTGAGGCCTGAGCTCATCAGCAGATGTTTGTATTTCACTGGTTGAGCGACCAAGCCAGGTTTTTTTGAAGAGACACGTTTGTGTTTCACGGTCTGCGCACCGAGCTTGGGCTGTGTCCGGCCGGCTCATACTGCGGGGGTACACAGAAATCGCCGGCCGGACACAGCCCAAACTCGGCACTGACGCTCTGGCCATGGGGTGCCAAGCCAGCGACGATTTCACGCTCTGCCAAAACCAAACGCACGACCACCCTCATCCAGCGACCCAGACTCGCCGGTCAAGAAATCTTCAGGCCAAGTCCGGAATCAGTGCCAACAAGTCGGTGACACCCACATCCACCCCCGCCTGCGACAGCAGCGTGGTGGCTTGGCCCCGGTGGTGGGTTTGGTGATTGAAAAAATGCAGCACCAGCGCTCCCAAGTTTTTGGCATGTGCATCACCCGCCATGTTGCGGTAGGTCAGCGGCGAGGCCAGTTGCGCCTGCGTCAGACCTGCGGCCCAGTCCATGGTGAATGCGTCCAGGTCTTGGCGAATCACCCACAGCTCGCTCAACTGGGGGGCCACTGTAAATCGCAAAGAATTGGGCTGAGGAAAAGCCTTCAAGGCCTGGATCTGGGCCTGATGTGGAGACACAGATACCAAGCGCTGCAGCCAGATGATGTCAGCCGCTGCAATGTGGTTCAGCGTGTGGAAGAGCGAGCCGAAAAACGCGCCTTTGTCGCGCATCACCTCGCCCTCGGGCAGCGCGGCCGCTGCTTCAAAAAGTTGGCGGTTCATCCAGCGGTTGTACTGGGCCAACAAGACTGCAGATTCAGGGCTCATAGGGGACTCCACACATCCATTGTTCAATGGTTCATCAGGGTTTGGCGCCAAGGCGGCGGCGGTGCAGCAGCCGCCAGCCCAACAGCATCGCCACGATACCCGCATACACAGCCACCTCGGCAAAATTATTTTTGCCCGCCCGCATCCAGAAAAAATGCAGCAGCATGGTCAGCGACGCCACATACACCAAGCGATGCAGGCGCTGCCACCGGGCCACACCCAAGGCGCGGATGGCGCGGTTGAACGAGGTGGCGGCCAGTGGCACGAGGAGCAAGACCGTGAGCGTGCCCACCAAAATAAAGGGCCGCTTGAGGATGTCGCGCACCATCTCGCCCCCGTCCAGCCCCATGTCAAACACGGCATAAGCCAAGAGGTGAAGCACCGCGTATAAAAAAGCCAGCAAGCCCAACGAGCGCCTCAAGCGCGCCAAGGCCGGCAGCTTGAATTGAACGCGCAGGGGGGTGACGGCCAGCACCGCGCACATCCAGCGCAGCGCCCAACTGCCGAGTTCGCGGATCAGGGCTTCTTGGGGGTTGGCCCCGAGTTGGTCGGCAGCGGCCTGCCACACCAGCCAGGCCAGGGGCAGCAGGCACAGGCCCACCAGCAACGGCTTGGCCAGGGGGTGCAGCAGCGCTTTGTTCATGGCCGCCAATGGCGCGGCCTTCAATAGAATTTTTTCAGGTCCATGCCGGCGTAAAGCTGGCCAACTTGGGCTTCGTAGCCGTTGAACATCAAGGTTTTGCGCTTTTTGGCGAACAGCCCGTCTTCGCCAATGCGCCGCTCCGTGGCCTGGCTCCAGCGCGGGTGGTCCACGTTGGGGTTGACGTTGGAATAAAAGCCGTATTCCTGCGGCGCCGACTTGACCCAGGCGGTCTTGGGTTCGGTGTCGGTGAAGCGGATTTTGACAATGCTTTTGCCGTGTTTGAAGCCGTACTTCCAAGGCGCCATCAAACGCAAGGGCGCGCCGTTTTGGTTGGGCAGCACCTCGCCATACATGCCAAACACCAGCATGGTGAGCGGGTGCATGGCTTCGTCCAGGCGCAAGCCCTCCACATAAGGCCATGAGAGCACGCGTGAGCCCACAAATGGCATGGTTTGGGGGTCGGCGGCGGTGACAAATTCCACAAACTTGGCGCTGCCCAAGGGCTCGACCTTTTTAATGAGCTCGGCCAGTGAGTAACCCACCCAGGGGATCACCATGGACCAGCCCTCGACGCAGCGCATGCGGTAAATGCGCTCTTCTTGCGCGCTGAGTTTGAGCAGGTCTTCCAGCGCGTAGCTGCGCGGCTGCTTGACCAGGCCCTCCACACTCACGCTCCAGGGCGTGGTTTGGAAGCGGCCGCTGTTGCGCGCCGGGTCGGCCTTGTCGGTGCCAAATTCATAAAAGTTGTTGTAGGTGCTGGCGTCTTTGTAGTCGGTGAGCTTTTCCATGGTGACTGCGCCCGACACCTTGGAGGCCACCGAAGGCAAGGCCGCCAGCTTGCCTGGCCGCACAGTGGCGCTTTGGGCCAGGGCTTGGCGGCCGGCCCAACTGGCCAGCACCGTGCCCGCCGCGCCTGCGGCCATCAGCCGCAGCATCTCGCGCCGGCCTTCGTAGGCCGCGCGCGAGGTGATCTCGCTGCCCAAGGGATGGTGGAATCCGTCGTCGTGGCTTTTGATCAGCATGCTGGACTTTCGCGGGCGGGCAACAAAGCCCGAATTAAATACTCAAAAATGAAACTTCAAAAGTGCTGGAATCAGCCCGTCCCGGCTCAAAGCTCACCGTAGCTGTGCAGGCCCGAGAGGAACATGTTCACCCCCAGGAAAGCAAAGGTGGTCACGCCCAGGCCGGCCAAGGCCCACCAGGCAGCCACGGTGCCGCGCAAGCCCTTCATGAGGCGCATGTGCAGCCAGGCCGCGTAGTTCAGCCAGACAATGAGCGCCCAGGTTTCCTTGGGGTCCCAGCTCCAGTAGCCGCCCCAGGCCTCGGCGGCCCAGAGTGCGCCCAGCACGGTGGCAATGGTGAAAAAAGCAAAGCCTACGGCAATGGCCTTGTACATCACGTCGTCCATCACCTCGTAGCTGGGCAAGCGCTGTGCAATGGGCTTGCGTGCCAGCACCAAAAAGGCGGCCATCAGGCCCGACACGGTCAAGTAACCCACCCAGTACATGCCGCCCGCCTCGTAAGAAGACTTGCGAAACACCAGGGGCACCAAGCACATGACCAAGCCCAACAACCACAAAGGCGCCAGCTTGTGCCACTTGGTTTGCGTGGCCTGCTGCTTGATGAGGTAGCCCAGGGCGACCATGGCCGCCAGAGAGAACATGCCGTAACCCACAAAGTTGGCCGGCACATGCACCTTCATCCACCAGCTTTTGAGCGCAGGCACCAAGGGCTGAATTTCATGCGCCTCGCGCACCAAGGTGTACCACAGCAAAAAGCCCACGGCGGCGCTGACCACCAACATCACCAAAGCGCCCAGAGAACGGGTTTGGTACTGGTCTTCAAAGTAGAGGTAAAAAAGCGCCGTCATCCAGCAAAACAGCACGAACACCTCGTAGAGGTTGCTCACCGGAATGTGGCCAATGTCAGGCCCCATTTGGTGACCTTCGTACCAGCGCACCATGGTGCCTATCAGTGCCATGGTCACGGCGGCCCAGGCCAGGCGCGAGCCCAGCAACTCCAAGGTGCCGCCCTGGCCCTTGATGACAATGGGCAACCAGTAAAACACCGTGCTCATGAAAAACAGCAGGCTCATCCACAAGATGGCCGACTGGCTGGACAAAAAGTACTTGAGCCAAAACACCTGGTCGGCGCGGGCCAAATCGCCGCCATAAGCGCTCAAGGCCAGCAGCGAGGCGGCCGCCACACCGACCATGAGCAGTTGCAAGGGTCGCCAGAACCAGCCCATGGCGATGGCGGCCGGGATGGTGCCCACCAATATGGCCTGCTCGTAGCCATTCATGGCGTGCTGGTAATTGAACAGCGCGAACAAGCCGCCGGCGGTCACCAAGGCGGCGAACAACCAGTCCAAGGCCTGGCGGCGGGAGAAATAGCCTTCGCTCAGGATGATGCCGTCCTGGCGGCTGAGGGTGGTGCTCATGAAGGTGCTTTCAAAAGTCGGGATGCCAAATGATCAAACTCTTTGTCGCCATCCATGGTCTTGCGGTTGGTCGACAAGGCCATGGTGGCTTGCGTGCCGTCGCCCCTGGGGGCCAGCCAAATCCACAGGCGCCGCTCGCGCACATAGAGCATCGCAAAAATACCGATGATGAGGAACAAGCAGCCCGCATAAACAATGTTGCGCCCAGGGGCGCGCGCCACCTGGAACACGCTGGCTTGCACCTGCTCAAAGCTTTTGAGCTCAAAGGTCATGGGCGCGGGGTAGTGAAATGCATCCGACAGGCTGAGCACGGCCTGGGACATGTAGTTTTGCGTGCGGTCATCGCGCTCCAGCGCGGGCAGGCCGGCCTGCAGGCGGCTGGTTTGCACCAACTCAAACAGCACGCCGTTGAGGATGCGGATCAGCACCTCGCTGGCTTTTTCACGCTCGGCCTCGGGCACCTTGCCTTCCATGAAGTCAGACACCGCCTGCAAACCAGCCACGGGCTTGCCATCGGCTGACTTGCCGCCCTCGGCGCCGGCAAACAAATCGAGCGCGCGGCTGGCCGAGCCCGTCAGCTGGGCGACCAGGTCGGGCCGGTTGGCAGGAATGGCTGCGCGAACGTAGCGGCGCACGGCCTCTTCACGGCGGGCAGGGTCTTTGAGCGCATCCCGAGTCAACAAAAAGGTGGTTTTCTGGCCTTCCGGGTCGGCCGGGATGCGCAGGTACTGAAACTGGTCGGCCGGAGTCTCGCGCACGCCCAACAAAAACACCGGCACGCTGTCGGGGTTGCCGTCGAGTTTGACGGGCAACATGTAGTTGTTGTACTCGCGGGCCTGGCCGGCGGCGTCACGCAGCTTGTAGCTCACGCTGGGGCCGACGTTGCGCAGCTCTTTGCGGGTGCTGGTTTTGTTGGCCGCGCCCAAGCGGCTGTCAATGGCGTGGCGCAAGCGCGACTGGCCATCGGCCTGGGGGTCGGTGGGGCTGCTGCCGAAATTCTCGACGTTGATCACGCGCAGGCCCGAGTACTCCAGCGTGAGTTGCTCGCGGCCGTTGCTCAAGGGGCTGGAGCCGCCTATCACGCCAGACATTTCAAACGGCTTGACATCGGCGCTCATGGGCACGGCCTGCAAGGTGACGCGCGAGCCGCCGTCGTCAAAACCGGATTGGTAAATCTCTATGCCCCGGTGTTGAGTGGGATGGTTGACCTCCACGCGCCGCTCAATGGCCTCGCCTGTGGCCTTGTCGTGAATGATGATCTCGCTGGCAAACAGCTTGGGCATGCCGGTGGAGTAGTACTCCACAATGAATTTTTTAAGCTCAATGGAAAAAGGCAACTCCTGCAGCATGACGCCGCCAGGCTGATTGAGCAGCGCGGTGCTGGACTGCGTGCCCTCACCCACCAAAATATTGCCGCGAAAGGTCGGATTGGAGACGGGCAGGCGGTGCTTGGCGGGCACCTCGGCAATCATGCCGGCGCCGCTGAACACAGCCTTGTCGCCCCACCACATTTGCAGGCGCACCATCAAGTCACCGTCGAGCAAGCCGCCCACGCACACCAGCACAATGGCGCTGTGCGCCGCAATGTAGCCCAGCTTGTTGGCCGCGCCTTTTTTGGCCGCCACCATCCAGCCTTGCTCGCGCTGCTGCAGCTTGACCTTCCAGCCCCCGCCCACCAAGGCTTGGCCCAGGCGCTGGGCTGCCACTTGCGGAGGCTCGGCCAGGCCTTGCTCGGCGCGGTGTGCAAAAGCCTTGAGGCTTTGCTCGCGGATGTTTTCCTTGTACTGCTTGAGGTCGGCCAGGATCTTGGGTGCGTTGCGCGAAATGCACAAGCTGGTGCTGAGCACCAAAAAAGCCAGGATCAACAAAAACCACCAGGCGCTGTAGACCGTGTAGAGGTTGAGCTTGCCAAAGACCTGGGCCCAAAAAGGGCCGAACTGGTTGACGTAATTGACCTGGGGCTCGGCCTGCTTGAGAACGGTGCCAATGACCGAAGCAATGCAAATAATCGTTAAGAGTGAAATTGAAAAGCGCATGGAGGCCAGCAGCTCCAGCAGGCTGCGGGCCACGGTGGGGCCGGCGCGCTGTTCGGGGTCCTGGGTGCTGGCGATCATGGCAGGCGGCTTCAATCGTTAAGGCAGGGGCTGGGCAGCGCACTGCAGCAAATAAAAAAAGCGGGTCTTTCGCACTGAAAGACCCGCCTGTGGCAAGCCGTGTCTGGGGCCTGGGATCCCTTCAGCCGAGACAGAACTGTAAGCGCTTTAGGCAAGCAGGCCAAGCCCTTGCCGCAAAGGGCTTATGGGGGCCCGGACAAAGGCCCTCGCGTGTGAATTCAGCGAAGACCGGCCACGTAGTCGGCCAGGGCGCGGATTTCGCGGTCGTTCAGTTTGGCGGCCACCTGGGTCATTTGGACGCTGTTTTGCCGACCGCCGTCGCGGTAAGAGGTCAACTGCGCCTGCGTGTACTCGGCGTGCTGGCCGGCCAGGCGGGGGTATTGCGCTGGATTGCCTGCACCCGTGGGGTTGTGGCAGCCCGCGCAGGCTGAAATTTGCCGCTCGGCAATGCCGCCGCGGTAAATGCGCTCACCCAGGGCCACCAGCTCTTTGTCTTTGGCAAAGCCTGGCTTGGCTTTTTGGCTGGTCAGCCAGAAAGCCACATTCTTCATGTCCTCGTCAGACAAGCCAGCAGCCATGCCTTGCATGATGGCGTTTTTGCGCACACCGCTCTTGTATTCGCGCAGCTGCTTCATCAGGTATTCCGGGTGCTGCTGGGCCAGCTTGGGGTTGACGGGCGTGCCGGAATTGCCGTCGGCGCCGTGGCAGGCTGCGCACACGGCGGTGAACTTGGCCTCCCCTGCGACCAGGTCGGGTTTGGCGGCCTTGGCAGGCGCTGGCGTGGCAGCAAAGGACAAAGAAGTGGCACAAGCCAGCACGGCAGCCAAGAGGGAAGAGGCGAGAAGCTTCATGGGGAGGCTTTATTTGGGAGGGGCAAGTTAGATCTCAGACCCATGATTTTACAATGACCGTAGAAACCCCTGTCAGCCTTGAAGGCGGGTGGGCAGATCCTGACCGCGCCAAGCCTTTTGCGCGCCCTCCCCTTCCCCTTCTTTGCCCATGAACTTGCCCGCGCCCCCTCCTGTTGATCCCAAAGTGGCCATGGGCTGGTTGCACACAGCCCGGTTTTTAACCACCGCCCCGCAATTGCAGCATCTGCCCGAGCTCGATGTGCCGGAGATTGCTTTTGTGGGCCGCTCCAATGCGGGCAAGTCCACCTGCATCAACACCTTGACGCAGCAGCACCGCCTGGCCTTTGCCTCTAAAACGCCGGGCCGCACGCAAAGCATCAATTTGTTTTCCCTGGGCAAGCAGGGCCTCACCGACGCGGTGCTGGCCGACCTGCCGGGCTACGGCTACGCGGCCGTGCCCAAGGCCGCCAAGCTGCGCTGGCAGCAGGTGATGGCCAGCTACCTGCAAACGCGCATCAACCTCAAGGGCGTGGTGCTGATGTGCGACCCCCGGCTGGGCATGACCGAGCTCGACGAGATCTTGCTCGACGTGATCCGCCCCCGTGTGGAACAAGGCCTCAAACTGCTGGTGCTGCTGACCAAGGCCGACAAGCTCACCCGTGCCGAAGGCGCCAAGGTGCTGTCCATCGTCCGGCTGCAAGCCGGCGGCGGCGAGGTGCGCTTGTTTTCGGCGCTCAAGCGCCAGGGCCTGGAAGAAGCTGGGCAAATTTTGTGGCAATGGGCGCATGAAGACCCGCCACGCGCAGCAGCCGCGCGGCCACTTGCTCCGGAGCCCGGTCCCGAACACGACGACGAGCCCCCCGCGCTGGACTGACCCCACCCGCGCTGCAGCACTGGCAAGCCCTCTTGCTGCAAGCGCCCGCGTCGCCCATCATGGCGGCATGCACACCCGCCCGACCTTGCGCCGCATTCGCCTGCCCCACGGCGCAGAGCTGTCCTGCCGCTGCGCGGGGGGTGAAGGCCGGCCGGTGCTGATGTTTTTACATGGTTTTCCTGAAGCCGCCTTTGTGTGGGACGAGTTGCTGGCGCATTTCAGCCAAGCCGAGCACGGCGGGTATTTCTGCATTGCGCCCAATCTGCGCGGTTATGCCGACTCCAGCGCCCCGCTGCCCGGGCCACGCAGCGAGCCCTACCGGGCCAAGCACCTGATGCAAGATGTGCAGGCGCTGGCCCAGGCCTGCAGCAGCAGGCCCTTGGCGGCCCTGGTGGCGCACGACTGGGGCGGCGCGCTGGCCTGGAATTTGGCGTCTTTGCAGCCCGGTTTGATGCAGCGGCTGATCATCATCAACGCGCCACACCCGGCCACCTTTGCCCGCGAGCTGTCGCACTCGCCCGCCCAGCAGGCGGCCAGCCGCTACATGAATTTTTTGGCCAGACCCGATGCGGCCGAGCGCCTGGCCGAGGGCGACTTTCGCCGGCTGTGGGCCTTGTTTGAAGGCATGGGTGCCACCCATGGCCCCCACCCCTGGCTGAACGAAGCGGTGCGCGAGCAGTACCGCCAGGTGTGGCGCGCCGGGCTGGCCGGGCCTTGCGCCTACTACGCGGCCTCACCGCTGCGCCCGCCCGAGCCGGGCGTCTGTGCGGACCCCTTGCAGGTGCCTGCCGCGCTGGCGCACACGCCAGTGCCCACGCAAGTGATCTGGGGCATGGCCGACACCGCGCTGCTGCCAGGCTTGCTGGGTGGGCTGGCCGAGCACGTGCCTGACTTGGAGCTGCACCGCATTGAAGAGGCCACGCACTGGATCGTGCACGAGCAGCCGACCTTGGTGGCCGGTTTGATCGCGGGCTTTTTGGCCCGTCCAGCCTCAGGCCAAAAGCTCAGTACACCGACGGCTGGCCAGGGGGCCGGGTCTTAAAGCGCTTGTGCACCCAAAAATACTGCTCAGGTGAGCGCTTGATCAAGGTCTCCAGCAATTCGTTGCCGCGACAGGTGTCGGCCACCATGTCCTGGGTGGGAAAGTCGGGCCATGCCGGCAGCACCTCCACGTCGTAGCCCTGGGGCGTGAGCCGGGGCACCACCGTGATCACCTTGGCGCGGGCCAGCCGGGCAAAGCGGTGAATGGAAGGCACCGTGGACGCTTGCACCCCGTAAAAAGGCACAAACACCGTGCCCTCGGCGCCAAAATCCATGTCGGGCAGCAGGTACAGCACCCCGCCTTCGCGCAAAGACTTCAGGTTGCCCTTGGCGCCCTCGTTGCGGGTGAACATGTGCACCTGCCCCAGGCGGTGGCGGCCAGCGTTGATCCAGGCGTCGATCACGGGGTTGGCCTGCGGGGTGGAAATGCCCGTGAAGGGCCTGGGCACAGCCATGCAGACGGCCACGGCCCCGGCGTCCAGACCGTAAAAGTGCGGGCTGAACACAATGGTGGGCTGCTGCCCCTCGAACTCAGCGAGCGCGCCGTGCAGGTGCAAGCGTTTTTGAAGGAGGGCGAGCGGTGCATGCCAGAGCCAGCTGCGGTCTAAAAAAGTCTGGGCAAAACACACAAATGTGCGGCGCGCCAGCTGCGTGCGCTGCGCTGGGGTCAGTTCAGGAAAGCACAAGGCCAGATTGGTCTGCACAATGCGCCGGCGCGAATGCGCCAGAACGTACAAGAGGTGGCCAAACACCCAGCCCAGGCCGCGCAGCCAGGGCAAGGGCCAGCGGGCCATCAGCTTCATCAGGCCAATGGCAGCATGGCTGAAGGCGCGCAACAAGGGGTTCACAAAGAAGCCTCTGAGGCGACAGGCAAGGCCTCCTTGCGCGGCTGCTTGTAGCGCGCGTAGGCCCACAGGTACTGACCGGGCAGGCTCAAAATCAATTGCTCGTTGGCGCGGTTGACCAGGGCTACGGCGTCTGCCAGGGGCAAGGCTGGCGCAACATTCAGCCCGGCGACCGGGGGCAAAAATTCCAACTGGTAACCCTGGCCACCGGGCAGGCGCTCGGTGCGCACCGCAATCAACGCCGCGCCGCTTTGCTGCACCAGGCGGGCGGCCAGCGTCATGCTGTAGGCCGGCCGGCCAAAAAAGGGCGCCCACAGCCCCAAACCCTCGGGCGGCACCTGGTCGGTGAGCAGAGCCACCGCACCGCGAGAACGCAAGGCCTTGAGCATTTGCCGAATGCCAGACAAATTGGCCGGTGCCATGACCAGCCCCGGCCGCGCGCGGCTGCCGGCCATGAGCTGGGCCAGCCAGGGCTGGCGGGCGGGCCGGTACAAAGCCGTGACCGGGCCGTACAGCTCGGCCAAGGCCTGCGGGGCGAGCTCAAAACTGCCGCAATGGGCCGAGAAAAACACCACGCCCCGGCCTTGGGCCAAAGCGGCATCGACGCGTTCGCGCCCGAGCACCTTCACATTGGACAGGCAAGACTCGGTGTGCGGCCGCAGCCACAGCCGGGGCAACTCGGCCACAAAGCGGCCTGCGTCGGCAATGGCAGGGCGCGCGGCTTCGAAGGGCAGGCCAGCCTGCGCCACATTGGCGCGGAAATTGAGTCGGTAGGCGGGGCTGAGCCACCACACCCCCCAGCCCAGGGCTGCGCCCAGGGCATGCAGCAAGGGCAAGGGCCAGCGAGACAGAATTTTGAACAGGATGAGCATGAGGCCAAGGAGCACAAAGGGTGACACCCATTGCCGGGCTGACTATAATGGCCGGGTCGCCGAGTTACAGAACAACTTGCAGGGCGACATAAATCAATTCTGCTAAAGCGTTCGCCGCGGCACCCCCGCTCGGCAACGCGCCGAGCAACTTTCTAGGAGTGTACGTAAATGGCGAACGACTATCTTTTCACGTCCGAATCAGTCTCTGAAGGTCACCCCGACAAGGTGGCCGATCAAATTTCGGACGCCATCCTCGATGCGATCTTCAAGCAAGACCCGCGCTCGCGCGTGGCCGCCGAGACCTTGACCAACACCGGTTTGGTGGTGCTGGCCGGCGAGATCACCACCAACGCGCATGTGGACTACATCCAGGTGGCGCGCGACACCATCAAGCGCATTGGCTACGACAACACCGAGTACGGCATTGATTACAAGGGCTGCGCGGTGATGGTCTGCTACGACAAGCAGTCCAACGACATTGCCCAGGGTGTGGACCATGCGTCTGACGACCACCTCAACATCGGCGCTGGCGACCAGGGCCTGATGTTTGGCTACGCCTGCGACGAGACGCCCGAGCTGATGCCCGCGCCCATTTACTACGCGCACCGCCTGGTCGAGCGCCAAGCCCAGCTGCGCAAAGACGGCCGCCTGCCCTTTTTGCGCCCCGACGCCAAAAGCCAGGTGACCATGCGCTACGTGGACGGCAAGCCCCACAGCATCGACACCGTGGTGTTGTCCACCCAACACAG
>CANHKH010000009.1 GCA_947460165.1 Comamonadaceae bacterium | reverse complement strand
GGGCTGATCAATATTTTCAATGCCGTGGGCACGCTGCTGGCGGTGACCTGCATCAGCGCCATTGCCGACTTTGACGGCGGCGAGCTGACCGGCTTTAGCCATGCTTATTTGGCCCTGGTGGTGAGCATGTTCGTGATGCTCTTGATGGCTTTCGGGCTGAAAAAGAAGTCCAGCCTCGCTGCGGCTGGGACTACACCATCAGTGGGCACATCCCGGGCTCGATAGCGCGGCCCCCTGCGTCAAAATTGTTGACGCCGCCTTTTTTCAGCGGATGATCCCCTCAAAAGCGACAAAGACACATGCCATGAACAAACTGAGGCATGGATGGCTTATCGCTTGCGTCCGCCAAGGTATGTCGCCATGACGGCGGGGTCATTTGCAAGTTGTGCGCTCGGGCCCTCAAGACTGAGCCGGCCTGTTTCAAGCACATACCCGTAATCACTCACCTGCAGGGCGGCCCTTGCGTTTTGCTCGACCAGCAACACGGCCACCCCGGAAGACCTCAGGTCCGCAACGATGTGAAAGATCTCTTTGACAATCAAAGGGGCCAATCCAAGACTGGGCTCGTCAAGCATCAGCACTTTGGGTTTGGCCATCAATGCGCGACCCAAAACCAGCATGGCCCTCTCACCGCCCGACAAGGTGCCGGCCAACTGCGTGCGCCTTTCTTTGAGGCGAGCAAAGCGCTGGTAGACCTCGGTTAATCCTTGCGCGTGGTCTCTGAGGCCTTGGCTGAATCGGGTGTAAGCGCCCATGAGCAGGTTGTCTTCCACAGTCATTGCAGAAAACAATTCACGCTTTTCAGGCACGAGGCTCAGGCCGCGTTCAACGCGACTTTCCACCTCCAGTGACCGCATGTCTTGTCCGCTGAATTGGAGTTGTCCTGAAGAAGGCAATTGCCCCATGATGGCAGCGAGCAAGGTGGTCTTGCCCGCGCCGTTGGGGCCGATCACCGTTGCAATCTGACCTGGCATCAACTTCAGGCTGACGCCGTGCACCGCCTCCACCTTGCCGTAGGACACGCAAAGATCGGCCACCTCGATCAAGGGGGCAGACTGTACATTCCTTGTGTGCGTGGTGCTGCTCATTCGACGCTCCCCAAGTAGGCCTCGATCACGGCGGGATGGCTTTGGATTTCAGCAGGCAGACCTTGCGCGATCTTTTCTCCGAACTCCATCACCACGATGCGATCCACCAGATCCATCACGAATTCCATGTCGTGCTCGACGAGCAGGATGGACAAGCCTTCACCGCGCAACTGCTGCAGCGTCTTGGCCAGTGCTTGCTTTTCTTGGAGCCGCAGACCCGCGGCGGGCTCATCGAGCAGCAGCAGGCATGGATCGGCGCACAAAGCACGAGCGATCTCCAAGATGCGCTGATCGCCCAGCGCCAAATTGCCTGCCAATGTGTGGGCTTGCGCGCCCAGTCCGACGCGGTTCAGGTGGCGCTGGGCTTCTTGCAAGATGCCCTGCTCCTCGCCACGCTCAAGGTGCAGCATGGCCTTGGCCAGGCCGGCGCTCCCGCGCAAGTGAGCACCAATGGCCACATTTTCCAAGACAGTCAGTTGAGGCAACAGTTGCACATGCTGAAAGCTGCGGCTCATGCCCAACTTGGCAATCTGGTGGGACTCCATTTGGGTGATGTCTTGTCCTAAAAAATTCACCTGGCCAGAAGTGGCCGGGCTGACTCCGGAGAGTAAGTTGAAGGTGGTGCTTTTCCCGGCGCCGTTGGGGCCGATCAAGGCAAGAATTTCGCCCGCGCGCACCTCAAAGCTCACATCGTTGACCGCGACAAGGCCGCCAAAACGCTTGGTCGCGCGCGTCAATTGCAGGACTGTCGTTCCCCGCTCAGGGTGCTTGCCTCGCTGGGGCAGGGGCAAGGCCGCAGCGGTGTGGTTCTGGCTGTGCGACTTACGCTCGCGGGGACCCCAGAGCTGAGCCAGGCGCGGCCACAGACCGTCGGGCGCACGGTGCAGCGTGAAGATGATGAGGACAGCCAACACCAGGGTTTCGTAGTTGCCTTGTTGACCGATCAAGACGGGCAGGTACTCGACCAGCCATTCGCGCAGCAAGGTGATGATGCCTGCACCCAAAATAGCGCCGCCCAGGTAACCCGCTCCCCCCAAGACGGTCATGAACAGGTATTCAATGCCATAAGTCAGCCCGAAAGGGGTTGGGTTCACAAAGCGCTGGAAATGAACGTAGAGCCAGCCCGAGACCCCAGCCAGCAATGCTGCCAAGACAAACACAAGCAACTTGGTCCGGGCCACATTCACGCCCATGGCCGCAGCCATGGTTCGCCCCCCTCTAAGGCAACGAATGGAGCGACCGAGTCGCGACGCCAACAGGTTATGGATGGCCCAGATCGCAAGCAGCACGATGACCCAGACCAAATAGGTAAAGCGCCTTCCCGTGTCGATGGACAGGCCAAAAAACCCGATGGATGTGATCCCGCTCAAACCGGTGTGTCCGCCGAGCAGCTTCAAGTTACCCGCCAAGTAATACAGGCTCAGCCCCCAGGCGATGGTGCTCAATGGCAGGTAATGGCCCGCCAGGCGCAAGGTCAAGGCACCCAGGATGAGCGCCGTCAAGACCACGAAAGCCAGACCGACCCACAGTGACAGCCAGGGTGACCAGCCCCAGGAGTTGCAAAGGATGGCGCTGGTGTAGGCGGAAATACCGACAAACGCTGCTTGGCCAAAGGAGGTCATGCCACCAATGCCCGTGAGCAGCACCAAACCGAGCGCGACCAGACTGAACAGCCCGGTGTAATTGAGAATGGTGACCAGGGACTCTGGCAAGACCCAAGGAGCGAGCGCGAGCAGCACAATGCCCAGCGCGATGCCGTGACGGTGGTTCATTCCTCGTCCTCCTCCGAGTGATGAGAGCGCAGAGAACGCCAGAGCAGCACGGGCAAAATCAAAGTGAAGACGAGCACTTCCTTGAAGGCACTGGCCCAAAATGATGAATACGACTCGAGCAAGCCGACCAGCAGTGCGCCTATCGCCGCCAGGGGATAGCTGACCAGGCCGCCTATGATGGCGGCGACAAAGCCCTTCAGGCCGATCAAAAAGCCCGTGTCATAAAAGATGGTCGTGATGGGCGCGATCAGCAGACCCGACAGGGCGCCTATGGTGGAGGCCAGTGCAAATGCCATCATGCCTGAGTGGGTCGCGCGAATGCCCATGAGCTGTGCCCCGGTCCGATTCACGGCCGTTGCTTTCAAGGCTTTGCCGCGGAAGGTGTGACTGAAGAACCAGAACAGCAAGGCAATACTGACGGCCGTCATGCCCAAGACCCAGAGCGACTGGCCGGTGACCTGCAGTGGCCCGACAGAAAACCGCAAGTCACTGAAGGGCTCGGTGCGTGAGCCCTCGGCGCCAAAAAGGCTCAGGCCCATGCTCGTGATGGCCAGATGAACAGCCACCGAAATGATCAGCAGCACCAGCACCGAGGCCCCAGCCACGGGTTGATAAGCCACACGGTAGATGAGCGGCCCGAAGGCGCCGACCATGACCAGCGTGAGCATTCCATACAAAAGCGGGTGCAATTGCTGCGGGGCCACCCATGCAGCCAAGCCAGCCACCAGCGCTGGCATCAGCCCAAAAAATACCAGGGCGCGGCCCGCGCGGCTCCAGCGACGCTCGCGCCACGCCTGGGCAAATTCCATGAGCAGGGCCACCCCACCCAGCACCAGCAGGAGCCAGACCGTGCCCGGGAGTTTGCCGGTCTGGAAAGCCGCCATGGTCAGCGCGGCATAGGCCACATAGTCCCCTTGGGGCACAAAAATCACTCGCGTGACCGTGAAGACCAGAACGATGCCCATGGCCAGAAGGGCATAAACCGCACCCGTAATCACCCCGTCCTGCGCCAAAAGCGCTGCAATGGTCAGGTCCATGCCTGCTCCTTTCGGGCGAGATTAAATGGTCTTGTGCACATCACTCAGGGCCTGGCCGTGTCGTGGCCATCTGAAAGCAGGGGCCCATGCCCCCAGTCTTACTTGGCCAGCTTCCAGTCGCCGCCTTGGATTTGAACCAACACCCGTGCGCGGCTGTCTACACCGGCGTGGTCCTGAGGTGACATGTTGTAGACGGCGTGGGTGGCCGCCACATTTTTGGTGTTCTCCAGTGCATCACGCAGGGCTTGACGGAATGCAGGCGAGCCAGGCTTGGTCTTTTTGGATGCCTCAGCAACGGCAGCATTGGCCAGCAGGTAGGCGTCATAGGAGTACGCTGCAAACGCATTGCGCGAACCCGGACCAAAAGCAGCTTCGTACAACTTGGTGAACTCCAGCGAGGCTTTCTTGGTGGGGTTGGAATCAGGAAGCTGCTCGGCCACCATCACCGGACCCGTCGGGGCATAGCCGCCTTCAATGTTCTTGCCACCGACCCGGAGAAAGTCTTTGTTGATCACGCCATGGTTGTGATAGACCTTGCCCTTGTAGCCACGCTCAGTCAAGGTCACATGGGGCAAAGCGCCTGGCGTGCCAGAGCCGCCGACGACCACGGCGTCGGGGTTGGTCGAGAGGACCTTGAGCACTTGACCCGTCACCGAAGTGTCATTGCGGCCGTAGCGCTCCTCGGCCACGATCTTGATGCCGGCTTCATCGGCATGGACTTTGATGCCGTTGAGCACCAGGTCACCCCATGCATCGGCAAACCCGACGAAAGCGACGGTTTTGACCCCGTTGGCTTTCATGTGGTCTGCCACAGCGCCCATCATGATGGATGCAGGCTGGGGAATGGTGAAGACCCAAGGGTTCTTAGAGGCGGCAGGCCCCACAGGGGACAAGGCAATTTGGGGTGTCTTCAGCTCAGAAGACACGTCCGTGATGGAGGTGGCCGCAGGCACGCTGCTCGAGCCAATGATCAGATCCACCTTGTCTTCCGTGATCAGCTTGCGGGCATGTTTCACGGCGTTGGTCGGGTCGGTGGCGTCATCCATGATGATGTACTCGACCGGCTGTCCACCCAAGGTCTTGGGCAACACGGTGATGGTGTTCTTGTAAGGAATGCCCAGGGACGCACCAGGCCCCGTTGCGCCCGTGATCACGCCTACCTTGATTTGAGCTGCCACGGGCAAGGTCAATGCGGCAAGCGCTGAGAGGGCAAAAATTTTCATCTTCATGGTGGTCTCCTAGTGGTCAAAAATCGGCGAGATGCCGGATCAAAAGCCCAGTTGCCTGGCCACGATCAGGCGCATGATGTCGCCCGTGCCGCCGCCTATCATTGGGAAATACGAATCGCGCAAAAAGCGCTGAACTGGGAACTCGTTCATCAATCCCCAACCGCCGAATACGGCCATGGCCATCTCGCACACCTGGTGGCAGTTTTCAGCAGCAATGATCTTGGCCAGAGCAGCCTCGGTGGTGATGGACTGCTTGGCGTCGGCCAAAGCGCATGCGTGGTAGGTGTACAAGCGCGCCTGCTCAAGCTTGGCCAGCATGTCCACCAACCTGAACTGAACCGCCTGAAATTTGCCGATAGGCTGACCGAATTGCACCCGCTCCTTGGCATAACGCAGCGCAACGTCATAGGCCGCCTGACCGACACCCAGCGCCAGGGCGGCGGTGAAAATGCGGTCCACGGTCAGCGCCTCATAGGCGTTGAGGAACGAAGAGGTGCCTTCCGCCCCCTGCAGCTTGTGGCTGTCGGGCACGAAGACACTGTCAAAAACCAACTCCCCCGTGTCAGAGCAGTGCACAGAAAATTTATCAAGCCGACGCCCCACCGAAAAGCCTTTCGCCTGGGTGTCGACCACAAACATTTCAAGCCCTTTGGCTTTCTTGCTCGGATCGACCGAGGCCACCACGGTGATGAAGTCAGCCACCGTGCCGTTGGTGGTGAACACCTTGGTGCCAGTGATGGACCAACCGCCATCGACCTTGGTGGCTCGCGTGCGCAGGGAGGCTGCATCAGAGCCGGCATTGGGCTCAGTGATTGCAAAGGCAGCGATCTTGTCTCCCTTGAGGGCGGGCAGCAAATACTTCTCGCGCAATTCGGGGTTGCCCCACTCGTAGACCGTGTGGGTGGCCGTAGAGCCTTGCATGCAAACACCGGCCGCAAATCCGACCGATCCGCGCGCGAGTTCTTCACACAGCACCGTAAAGCAGGTGTAGGGGTAGGCCAGGCCTGAGCCGCCTATGTCCTCCGGGTACATGGTGCCCAGGTAGCCCAGATCAGCCAGCTCTTTGAAGAGTTCGTGCGAAAACTCTGCGCGCTCGTCCAGTGCTTGCGCCTGGGGCGCCAGTCGCTCGTCCACCCAGCGGGCTATGTGGCTTCGATACTCTTGCGCCTCTGCGCGCAGGGGATCCATATAACGCTCCTTCATTTCGGTGCAGAAAACTCGCTGCGCAGTTGTTTGCGAAGCACCTTACCGATCGCGCTCTTGGGCAAGCTCGCGACAAAGTGAATTTGCTTGGGGCACTTGTAGCTGGCCATCTTCAGCTTGAGCCTGTCGATCAGATCGGCTTCGCTGGCCGCCTGGCCAGGCTTGAGAACCACGGCGGCCACCACGCGCTCCACCCATTTCGGGTCTGCCACACCAAACACGGCGGCTTCTTGTATGTCGGGCTCGGCGTAGAGATGGCCTTCCACCTCAGAGGGAAAAACGTTTTCGCCGCCCGTGACAATCATGTCGTTCTTGCGGTCGGCGATGTAGAGAAATCCCTCACCGTCCAGGTAGCCGAGGTCACCTGTGGCCAACCAAGCGCCACGCAACACGCGCCGCGTCGCTGCATCGTCAGTCCAATAGCCATGCATCAGGTCGGGACTTTGAACCTCGATCTCGCCAATGGCCCCCAAAGCCACAGGCTTGCCCGCATCGTTGACGATGCGCAACTGGCGTGCATGCATGGGCCTGCCGCAAGACAGCAGGAGGTGCTCGCCACTTTCACTGCGGGCGCGCACATGCGAGGCTTGGTCCAGCACAGTCAGGACCCCCCCTTCAGTGGAGCCATAAGCCTGTGTGAATCCGCATTGTGAAAACACAGACATGGCCGTTCGAAGCAATGGGGCGGGCATGGACGAGGCGGCATAAAACATCAAGCGGACGCAGCTCAGGTCGGTGTCTTTGGCTTCGGGCTGCTGCAAGAGCGCCGCAATCATGGTGGGCACCAAATGGACGTTGGTGATGCGCCGTGCGGCCAGTTCTTTGAGCACCAGGGATGGATTGAATTGCGACAGGATCAGCGTGCTGCAGCCCGATGCAATGCTGGGAAAGCAGTGGTACCACATGCCGCCCACGTGGAACAGCGGCATCACCGCCATGGTTCGGTCCTGCGCGGTGAGCGCGAGCATCTCACTGGCCGCTGTTCGGCAGTTGCCCAGGACGCCGGCATGACTGAGCGTCACGCCCTTGGGTGCGCCCGTGGTTCCGCTGGTGTAGACAATGCACCAAGGATCTTTGCCCTGCAAGGGCGTGGAAAGCTCACTGGGGCTGCCTTGGTTCACCAGGTCTTCAAAGCTCAACCAGTCTGGGGCGGGCTCTCCAATCAAAATCCATTGACGCACCTCGGGCAACTGGTCCTTGAGTGTCTCCAGGGTCGCTCGGTGTGCTTGATCGACCACCACCACAGTGGCTGCGCAGTGCTGAAGCAGGCGCAGCAGTTCCAGAGCTGGCAGGCGCCAGTTCAAGGGGGCGATGACCGCCCCTGTCTTGGCCAAGCCGAAGACTTCGATGTATTCGGCACAGTTCAATGCCACGATGGCCACCCGGTCCCCCTTGACCAGCCCCTGAGACACCAAGGCATGGCTCAAACGGTTGGTGCGCTCATGCAACTGCATGAACGTACGAGGCTGGCCGTGCAGCGTTTCCAGAGCAAGCTTGTCGGGCCAGGTGGCCGCCAACAGGCCGAACAGCTCGCCGCCATGGCGGGCCTGCTCAAGGGGTTTCATGGGCGCGACACCTTGTTCATTTTGCGCGCCAGGAAATCACGCAAACGGCTTTTGGCCTCTTCGTCATCTTGGGCAATGCCGACCATCAGCATCTCAGTGAACAGACCCGCCTGAGGATCCTGCTCGACGATCCTGGGCAAGGCCTGAATGATGGCGAAGTTGGCCAGAGGGGCATTGGCCGTCACTTTGGCTGCAATCTGCAGCGCCTTGGCCAAGCCATCGCCATCTTCCACCAAGTAGTGCGACAGGCGCAGCCGATCATGGGCTTCCTGCGCATCGAAGACCCGGCCGGACAACATCATCTCCATGACCGTGGACGCACCGATCAGGCGAGGCAGTCGGACCGATCCACCCGAGCCCAGAAAAATGCCACGGGTACCTTCTGGCAAGGCGTAGTAGGCTGATTTTTCGGCAATCCGGATGTGGGCTGCCGACGCGAGCTCCAGGCCGCCGCCTATGACCGCCCCCTTGAGCACGGCGATCACAGGAACCTTGCAGAACTGAATCGTGTCGTTCAGGCGTTGCCCGATCTGTGAGGTTTCAAAGCTCTGCGTGATGTCGGTCTCTTGCAGCTCATTGAGGTCAAGACCTGCGCAAAAATTGTCGCCCGCCCCTTGCATGATCACGGCCTTCACATCGGCAGGAAGGCTGGAGAAAAACCCTTGCAGGGCCAGCACCAACGCATCGCTCAAGGCGTTGCGCTTTGGCGCACGGTTGAGCGTGAGAATGGCCAAGTTGCCATTGCGCTCGGCAGTGATGCAATCGGGAAGCGGCACGGGCCAGGGGGTGCTGTTGCTCATGATGGCGCCTTGTGGGTGGGTTCGTCCAAGCGGCCTTGCTGTTGCAGCTTCAAGACGCTGACCAGTTGTTCATCGCGCCAGGTGGTCCATGCCTGTGTGGCCGCTCCGGCCGACACCTGCTCTGCCGCCTGGATCAGGCGGTCCCTGACCTGGGGGTCAGACAGATTGGGCTGGTGTCGGGGCGTCCACCACTGCTCGATGGCGGCGCCGGCGTGGTCAAGGATGCCGGCCATGCCACCAGGGCCTCCAGCCAGGTGCAGCGTCAGCAAACTGCCCATCAAGGTCCAGCGCGGACCCAGACCGTAGCGCACCGCGGCATCGATGTCTTGCGCGCTGGCCATGCCATCCACCAGGCAGGCCACGGCCTCGCGCACCAGGGCAAATTGCAGGCGGTTGGTCATGTGACCGATCGCTTCTGCATTCAGGCGGATAGGCACCTTGCCCATCCAACGGCTGAAATCCATGGCCCAGTCCACCACTTCAGGCGCAGTGTGCTGCCCCCCCACCACTTCGACCAAAGGCATCAGATGGGGCGGGTTAAAGGGATGGACCACCACCAGACGCTCTGGTCGGGGGCAATCAGCCTGAAGGTCAGAAGGGGGAATGCCCCCAGTGCTGGACATGATGATTTGGCTGGGCGCGGCCTCTCCGATCTCGCGCAGGACAGTCGCCTTGAGTGAGGGCTTTTCGTAGACGTTTTCCTGAACCAGGTCCGCGCCCGCCACCGCCTCGGTGACGCTGGCGTGAAAGGTCAGCAACTCATGAGGAGGCGTGGCACTGGCGGTCAAACCCAGCTCCATCAGCGCAGGCCAGGCCGAATCAATGAAAGCGCGGGCCCGTTCCTGGGAGCCCGGGGCAGGGTCGCAGGCTTGGACCGAGAGTCCGCGCGCCAAAAAAAGGCTGGACCATCCCGCCCCCACAGAGCCCATGCCAATCACGGCGATTCGGCTGATGTCGGACACGGGCAGGTAGGTGCTTGCAGTCATTGGGTCACGCATCTAAGAGGGGGTGGAGTCGCGGCTGGAGGGCGTTGAAGGAGACAGGCCGAGTTGAATCAGCCCAGTGGACGCAAGCCCATGATCTGGCGTGCCTCGGCAGGCGTCGCTGGCTCGTAACCCATCTCGCGCACGATGCGAACGAGACGCTCGACCAGCTGCACATTGGTGGCCAGCTGACCGGGTCCGTAGTAGAGGTTGTCCTCCAGGCCAACACGCACATGACCGCCCAGCAGCAAAGAATTCACGGCGGCGGGCAACTGGGCGGCGCCTATGGCACTGACATTGAAGACCGAATTCTTGGGCAAGTGATCCACCATGGTCTGCAAGATGCGGGGGGTGTAGGGCAGCGCCCCCTGAAAAGCATTGACGCCCAGCACCAGGTTGATGAAGTAGGGCGCCTCATCCAGGCCCTCGGCCAGGCACCGACTGACATCCTGGACGATGTCCGCCAGTCCAAACACTTCCCACTCGGGCTTGATGCCCCTGTCCTTCATCATTTGGGCCAGCTTGCGTATTCGCGTGGGCGTGGTGGCCACAAATATTTCCTTGCCGCCAAAGCTGGCCACGACCGTCTGGGCATCGAGCGTGCACATTTCAACGCCCTCGCCCTCCAAACCCTTCAGGCGCTCGGCCCAGGCAATCTCCCAATACTCGCTGTTGCCCACGGGATGGACCATGTCGCCGTTGATGCCGCCCCCTGTAGAGTTGTTCAGGACGATGTCGCACTTGCTGCGGATCAGGCGGTTGATCTGTGTGTAGACGGCAGGATCGCAGGTCGCCTCATCATCCACGGCCCGGCGAGCATGAACAGCCACCACGCTGGCCCCGGCGTTGTAGCAACGGTAGGTGTCATCCGCAATCTCAATCGGCTGGGTCGGCAGATGCGGGCTTTGTTTCTTGCTGGCCATGCCCCCTGTGGGTGCAATGGTGATGATGACTTTGGGCTTGCTCATGGGTGTGTCTCCTTGCGGCTTGTGTACAGATTCATCGCGTACCTGAACTGCCACTTTAGAGACGCGCGCGTTATCAGGATAATGTTTATGAGGGATAGACTTCATCCACTTTTTGGATAACCCAAAGTGAATGTGTTCGAAGGCGCCACGGCCCTTGAATTCCAGCCCGTGGGGGGGCGCCCTGGCGGCTAAAAATAAAGGCGAATCACGAAATCGGCCACGCAGACCGGCTTGCTGATGGCCTGCGCTTGCACGGTCATGCGCACAACCATCTGAACACCGTTGCCCTCTATGGCTTGGGCGAAAACAAGCGTGGCCACGCCCTGAATCCGGCTGCCTACCGGCAAGGGTGCGGGGTATCGCACTTTGTCGTTACCGTAATTGACCCCCATCCGCGCCTTGATCTTGATCGCTTCATGGAACAGAAGTCCTCCCGCCAGGGACAAGGTCAAAAGCCCGTGGGCCACGCAAGCGCCGAAGGGGCCATGCGCAGCACGCTCGGGGTCCGTGTGTATCCATTGCGGGTCCCCAGTCAGCAGACCAAATGCATTGATCATGGACTGGTCCACCACATGCCAGCGGCTCAAGCCTAGGGTCTGCCCTGTCTGCTGCAACACCTCTTGGACGCCAGTGAGCTCGGGTTGGGCAAAACTGGAACCGGGTTCCGCCACAGGTTCATCCATGATTGAAAGCCTCCATGTTGCTGGTCTCGTCTCAAATGCCCAAATAGCGGTGCACGACATCTGATTGAGCGCGCAAAGCCCGGGAGTCGCCTTGCCACACCACCCGTCCCTTTTCCAGGATGTAGTGGCAGTCCACCAGGCCCACCAAAGAATCAAGGTGTTTGTCGATCACGATCATCGCCATGCCCTCCTTGCGCAAGGCGGCCAAAATGGCCCACACCTCCTGCCTGATGACGGGGGACAAGCCTTCGGTGGCTTCATCGAGAACCAGCAATTGCGGGTTCGTCATCAAGGCACGGGCAATGGCCAGCATCTGTTGCTCACCGCCTGACAGCTGCGACCCCATGTTGCGTCGTCGCTGCAAAAGGCGCGGAAAGAACCCGTACACCGCGTTCAGATCCCACACCCGCCAACCTGTCGCCACCCTGCTCCCCTTGCGGGCTGTGGCCACCAGGTTCTCCTCCACAGTCAGGTTGGGGAAAACCTGACGCCCTTCGGGAACCAGGCCCAAACCCAGCCGGGCCAGTTGATAGGAGGGCAAGCCCTCACATGGCTGTTCGAGAAAGCGCACCGTGCCGCTCTTGATGGGCAGCATGCCAAACAGGCACTTGACCGTGGTCGAGCGACCCATGCCATTGCGTCCCAGAAGACTGATGGCCTGGCCCGGCTCCACTTTGAAGCTGACATCAAACAAGACCTGGGCCGGGCCGTAGCCGGCCTGCAGTCCCTGGACCGACAACAAGCTCATGCCAGCGCCTCCAAGGTGCTTTCACCCAGATAGATTTTTCGAACTTCTGGATGGGCCTGAACCTGCTTGACCGTGCCACTGAACATCACCCGGCCATCGGCCAGCACGGTGATCCAGTCGGCCAGTGCAAACACCGCGTTCATGTCGTGTTCGATCAGCAAAATGCCATAGCTTTTTTTAAGCTCCTGAAGCAATGACACCACCACGGCCGACTCCTGCGGACTCATCCCGGCCATGGGCTCGTCCAAGAGTAAAAACCGAGGGCCAGCCGCCAGGGCCATGCCCAACTCCAGCTGTCGGCGCTCTCCGTAGCTGATGTCACTGACCCGCACATCCTCACGGCCTTGCAGGCCCACCGCCTGGAGCGCCTGCCTGGCTTCTTGCACCATGGGTTGGCGGGACAACAACGATTTCCAGAAGCCCAGTGCGGGCTCACGCGTGCCCAGTGCGGCGAGCGTGAGGTTTTCAAGAACGGTGAATTGGTCGAACACTGAAGTGATTTGGAACGACCTGAGCAAACCACGCACGGCCCGCTTTTCAGGTCCCAGCCCCCTCAGGTCCTGGCCGGCAAAGCGAACTGACCCAGACTCGGAGGGCAGGTCGCCAGTGATCTGGTTGATCAAGGTCGTCTTACCCGCACCGTTGGGGCCGATGATGGCGTGCAACTGCCTGTCCTGCACGCTCAGGCTCACCTCGTCGGTCACCCGCAGCGCACCGTAGTGTTTGACCAGTTTGTCCAACTCAAGCAAAGGCTGGCCTGAAAGGTGTGTGAGCTCGGCCATGATCAAAAACCCTCTTTCGAACCCAATGACGTGGGCGCCTGCGCAGCCGGTGCAGCCTGGGGCTGGACGCTGTCCTGCGAGCTGGCACGGGTGCGGCGGCGGTCCAAACGCTCGAGCCAGCCGCACACGCCTCCGCGACCGAGCAAGGCAACCATCAAGATGGCCGGCCCCATGACCACCATCCAATGGTCTGACCAGCCCTTGAGCAATTCTTCGGTCGCCAGGAAAGCGATGGTTCCGATCAAAGGACCAAAGGTGTAACCCACGCCCCCAATGACCAGCATCACCAGCAAGTCGCCAGAGACCTGCAAGGACATGCTGCTGGGCGAGGCGTATTGGGTCAGATTGGCCAGCAACAGTCCCGCCACGCCGCACAGCGCCCCAGAGATCACGTAGATCAGCAACTGGTAACGCGACACATGGAAACCCAAAGCCCGGACCCGGCGCGGATTGACTTCAGCCGCTCGGAGCACCATGCCCAAGGGGGCCGTGCGCAAACGGTGGGCCCACCAGCTCAGCAGCAGCAGCAACGCCAGTGCCACCGGGTACAAAGCTTGGGCCGTTGCCAAGTCGTAGCCCCAAAAAGAACTGGCGCGCTGCACCCCGATGCCGTCATCACCACCGAACTGTTTGAGGCTGATCAACAGGTAATACCCCATCTGGGCAAAGGCCAGCGTGATCATCAAAAAACCCAGACCGGAGGTGCGCAGGCTGATGGCGCCCGTGATCAAGGCCACGGTGGCGCAGACCACCAGGGTCCAGCCCAGGTGCACCCAGCCGTTGTCGATGCCAAATGTGGCCGGCAAGGCCACGCAGTACACGCCCAGACCGAGAAACAGGCCATGGCCCAAGCTCACCAAGCCCGCCAGGCCCAGGGCCAGATGCAGTGCGGTCGCGGCAATGGCGTAAATGATCATCCGCGCCACCAGGGCGATGTAGTAGCGGTCGCCCACCGCATGGGACCACAGCGGCAACACGATGAGCGCAAGCACCAAGATCGCAGGCACGAGAGTGGACCATTTCAGGCGCGAAAGGGGAAAAAGCGGGGGCATCATCGACCCGAGTGAGAACGTAAGAGCCCTTGCGGACGAACCGCGAGCACAAAGGCCATCAAAAGATAAATCAGCATGGAGGCAATGGCCGGCCCAGCCGCATTGGCGAACTGTCGGTCGAAAAATTCGCGCATCACCATGGGCAAAAGCACCCGCCCCATGGTGTCGACCACACCCACGATCAAGGCAGCGACAAAAGCGCCGCCCACCGATCCAATGCCGCCTATGACGATCACCACGAGCACGGTGATCAATATGCCGTCACCCATCCCCGACTGGACCGAGAGCATGGGCCCGGCCATGGCGCCGGCCAAGCCAGCCAGGGCAGCGCCAATGCCAAACAATGCCGCGTTCAGCAGCTTGAGATTGACCCCCAGCGCACCGACCAGCGTGGGGTTGACCGAGCCCGCCCTGATGAGCATGCCCAGGCGTGTGCGCTGAATCAAAAAGTAGCTTCCCAGGGCCACCACCAAGCCCGTGAAGATGATCAGCAGCCGATAGACAGGGTAGCTAAAGCCCGCCAATTCAAAGCTGCCCGACAGGCCCGAGGGAACGGACACGAAATACGGCTGCACGCCCCAGATGATGCGGGCCAGTTCGTTGAAGAACATGACCATTCCAAAGGTGGCGAGCACATGGTCGAGATGACTGCGGTGGTACAGCCTGGAGATGGCCAGGCGCTCCAGCGCCAGGCCGATCACCAGCGCACCCAAGGTGCCAGCCAAGATGCCCAGCCACAGCGAACCCGAATGGTTCAGGGCCACCGCCCCGATGTAGGCGCCCATCATGTAGAGGGCGCCGTGGGCGAGGTTCACAAAACTCATGATGCCAAAGACCAGCGTCAGGCCGGCAGCCAGCAAAAAAAGCAACACGCCATACTGCGTGCCATTGAGGAGCAATGCCAGTAAAAATTGACCACTCATGGGCTCTCTCCTTGAACCCACCCGCTGTTGGCGGGCAGGTGTTCTGGCTTGAAATTACTTGAGGGGGCAGTCTTTGCCGTAAATGTCCTTGTGCGTGGACAGCGCGGTCGCGATGGACTTCATCTCCACCTTCTCGCCATTTTTGACGCCCTGAAAGATGTAGTAATTCTGAATAGGCATGTTGTTGTTGTTGAATGCAAAGGAGCCACGCACTGAAGCAAAGCTTTTGCCAGCCGACTTGATGGCCGCGTTCAAGGCCTTGTGGTCGCTGACCTTGTTGCCCACCTGCTTGACGGCGGCGTCCAGCAAGTTGGCGGCATCGAAGCCTGCGGCAGCGTAGAGGCTGGGCGTGCGTTTGTACTTGGCCTCAAAAGCGCTGACAAAGCGGCGGGATGCAGGGTTGTCAAGGCTGGCATCCCACAATGCGCTGGTGACCATGCCCACGGCCTGCTCCTTCAAGGCAGGGATGGTGGTGGCGTCCACCGTGAACACCGAGTACATCGGTATCTTTCCTGCCAGACCGGCCTGCTGCATCTGGCGGATGAAGTTGATGCCCATGCCGCCAGAGTAAAAGAAGAACACTGCATCGGCCCCGGAAGCCTGGATCTGGGCGATTTCAGCCGAATAGTCCGGCTGGTTCAGCGGGGTGTAGATTTCTTCGGCAATTTGCCCCTTGTAAAAGCGCTTGAAACCGTTGAGCATGTCGCGCCCCGCCTGGTAGTTGGGCGCAAGCAGGAAGACCTTCTTGTGGCTGCGCGTGTTGAGGTAAGAGCCCATGCCCTCAGAAGGACCATCGCTTTGCCAAGCCAGGGTGAACAAATTGGCCTTGCAACTTCCACCGGCCACAGCGGACGGACCTGCATTGGTCGCCAGCGAGGGGATGCCTGACTCTGCGATCAGCGGCAAACTGGCCATCAGCACATTGGTAAAGCCCAGACCGACCAGGGCGTCCACCTTGTCCTTTTCGATGTACTTGCGCACGATCTGGTTGCCCGTTTCAGGACGCAACTGGTCGTCCTCCTTGAGGACCGTGGTGGCCTGACCGCCCAGTTTGCCCTGCAGCAGTTCCAGGCCCAGCATGAAGCCGTCGTATTGCTCCTGCCCCAGAATGCCTACGGGACCCGACATGACGCCGGAAAAGCCGATCTTGACTTGAGCGCGGGCGGCGCCCGCGAGCACACCCGCCCCCAGGGCCAGCGCCACGATGGTGCGCAGGGTCTTGCTTGTAGAACGATTCATGAACTTGTCTCCTTGGTCTATGCCCCAGCGGGCGGTGATGCGCAAACCGCCATCGGTCTGCACAATGCGTTGATTGCGTTCAAAAGGACAGCAGCACGTCGTGCCGCACGGCCTCGCTCTTGCCATGCACGTCCACGGCCAGCAGGTCGCCGCTGGCCGGGCAATACCAGGCGGTCACGGCGAGGTCTTCATGCAAACGGATAGGCAGGCCGGCTTGGGGCAGCGTCAGACGCTGAGCCAGCGCACCCTGACGCCATTGGGTCGAGCCTTCGCTGAGCACGGCGCCCGCCGCAGACACCACCAGCGTCTGACCCTCTTTTTCACACAGCATGAGCCGCTCTCCAATGCGGCCTTTGGCTGGTGCATGCCACATGGCGGGGGCAGCTTTCAAACCTTGCAAGCGAGCACGGCGCATCTCTTGCCGGCGCTCTTGGGTGGCTTGTGCATCGATGTGAGCCTTGGCGTCGCACACCAGTCCATAAACCGATGCGGCGGCCTCGGGAGAAATCACGCCCCGGTCCAAGTCCTGCTTGACGTTTTCAGGGCTACGCAAGAGGGGATCGCCCACGCCGCCGCCGCCTTGCCAGGTGACTTCAAAGACATCACGGCAGGTCATGGGTATGTGGCCGGGCTTGGGGCCCAGATCGCTCCACTCCCCCTTGCCCGTGGGAACGCCAGCCTGCACCGCGCCACGACCAAACCGCTGGCGCACGGTCGAGCCAGGAAGGCCGCCATCCAGCCCTGTGGAATTGGGCACCTCAGCGCCATGCGTCATGATCAGCGCGTCGGCCGACTCGATGCCGCCCAGCGTCAGGGACAGCTCGACAGACCGCCCTCCCCGATGGCGGCCATGCCCCCCGGTATCGATCGCCATGCGGCGGTAAAGATAAAACAAGGGTGACACCTGCTCGTTGCGCTCGACATCCGCGATGGACGGTACAGGCGCGTTGTTGGGGCCTCCCGCACACACGCCGTCGGCAGTGGCAAATGCGCCTGCACCACCGGCCAAAGGGTCCATCAAATGCAGGCCGAAAACTTCCCCAAACTGGTTGCGACCGCCCAGGTTGAAGGTGGCCATGGTGCCGGAATTGACGGCCTGGACGCGGTGCGAAAATTCCTCTGAGCACGACAGCAGCTTGTTCAAGACGGCATTGACCGCGTTGGACACCACCCAGATCGTCTCTACGGTGGCCGAGCCGACAGGCGCGGGAAAGGTGGCGGTGCAGACCAGGCCATCAGGGGCGACCACCTCGCAGCAATCGAGCAGGCCCTGGTTCCAGGGTATGTCATAGGCCAGGGTGGGGAACAAACCGCCGGTCACGCCGCCGATCAGGCCGGCACGCGTGCAGTTGATGAAGCCCGGCGCCTGCCCAGAAGAGCCTGAAAAGTCAAACCGCAGGCGGTCACCCCGTTTGTGCAGGCTGACATCGATTTTGTAGAGGCGGTTTTCATGGCCGTCGTGCTCCAGAAAATCCTGGGCATGGAAATCCCCATCGGGCAGTTGCAGCAAACGCTCTTGCAAGCGCTTTTTCGAGGCTTCGATCATGCGTTGCATCACATGACGGATGGTGGCCGCTCCATAGCGGCGCACCAGGCCGGTGATGCGTTCGCGCGCCACATTGACCGTGGCCACAAATGCACGGATGTCCAGGCCCAATTGAGCCGGCAAGCGAGAGGCGGTCAAGATCATGTCCAACACATCCTCACGCAAGATGCCTTGGTCCACCAGTTTGACGCATGGAATTCGCATGCCTTCTTGGTAGACCGACCTGGCCTTGGGTGACCAACTGGCGAAGTCCATGCCGCCCACATCGGTTTCGTGGGCCTCTACGCCTGCCCAGGCGATCAGCTCGCCATCCACATAGATGGGACCCGCCAGCTGCACATCGTTTTGATGCAGCGCACCCACGTAAGGATCGTTGCCCAAGAACATGTCGCCGTCGCGCACCTGTTGGCCAGGCTTGGCATTGATGTGGCGGATCAAGGTGCCCACGACGGGCGCCTGGTAAGTCACCTGAAAGCCCATGGAGGCAAAGGCCCCATCGGGCAGATAGATGCCCGTGAAAAAATCCGAGGCTTCGGTCACGGTGGGTGAGCCAGATGCACTTTGCAGCGCGAGGCGCATATCGTCGGTCATCGAAATCAGGCGATTGCGGATGACCTCATAGGTGATGGCGTTCAGCTCAATGGCTGGCTCGTCGTTCACATCGCTCAGATGAGTGCTTGTCATGTTTACTTTCGGAAAGTGAGCTGTGCAGGTGCTCAAACGACGAGAGCGGTGTGCTGGGATACAGCGTTGGCTTGGGCCGGTGCGGCCACATGGGTTGGCAGGGTCACCTCCAGATGGCCTTGCGCATCGGCACAGGCACTCGCGCCAGGGGGCACGACGACACTCTGCCCTGGGTATTCGATGATGCAAGGACCTTGCACTCGTTCGCCGGGTCGGGCCAAGGTGGTACGGTAAATGGCCGTGCTGACCGGGAGGGCCGGGTCATCGAACACCACCAGACGCTCGCCAACGCGCTGCATGGCCTCCCCCTCCCCCACTTGCACGGGCACGGGCAAAGACCCGCGTCCGATGACCCGCATGGACAGGATTTCGTGCCCCACCTGCGTGGACCCAGCACCGCGGCCAAACAAGGTTTCATACATCGCCTCAAAGCGCCGCAGCGCCGCCTGCAATTGTTCGCCCGAAAACTCTGCATTCGCCAGCGTGCCCGTCAGTGGCACGTCCAGGTGGTGGGACTGGCCGCGAAAGCGCAAGGCCAGGCTCAAGTCAAAGCGCACGTCAGAGGCCTCGGCTTTTTGCAAGGCCTGATGAGCTTGCGATATCACATCTGCACGGGCTTGCGACAGCGCCTTGAGATCTGAGTCACTGGGCGCCTTGCCCGCGCTCAGGCGCAAATACACCGGGCGCGTCACTGTGAAACCCAAATCGCTGTTGGCCGTGCCAAAGGCCGACTGGGCCGTGGCCGCAGCGGGCACCACAAAGCGGCTCAGCCCCAGCTCACGGGCCAGCACCCAGGCGTGCGATGGGCCAGCGCCACCATTGGCGTACAGCACGAAATCACGCGGGTCGTGGCCGCGCTCTATGGTCACCCGGCGCAGCAAATCGGCCATTTTGTTGTCCAGCACCTCTCGGATTCCCCAGGCGGCCGCGCGGACGGTCAATGACAAGGGCTGGGCCACATGGGTCTGTATGGCCTGCTGCGCCGCTGCCAGGTCAAGCTTCATGCGGCCACCGATGAAGTAGTCCGCATCGAGCACGCCGAGCACCAGGTCTGCGTCTGTGGCTGTAGGCTGCGTGCCACCACGGCCGTAGCAGGCAGGCCCTGGCTGAGCCCCTGCGCTTTGTGGGCCGACAGTGAGGTCACCGAACTTGACAGACGCCAAGCTGCCACCGCCAGCGCCTATGGAAGCCACATCGACCGATGGAACGCTCAACTCAGCGCCGGCGAGCGCGATCGACGGGCTCATGACGGGCTGGCCGTCGACCACGACACCCACATCAAAGCTGGTCCCACCGATATCGACACTGAGGATGTTGCGCTCTGCGCGCTGCTGGCCCACGGCGATCGAGCCCATCACACCTGCTGCGGGACCTGAGAAGATGGCCACGGCCGGCCTGTCATTGAGGGCACTGGTGGGCAGCACCCCGCCGGCGCTGGTCATCATCAGGACAGGCACTCGCATGCCTGCTTGCTTGAGCTTGTTTTCCAATGCGCTGAGGTAACGTCCTGCGATGGGCCCCAGCATGGCGTTGGCCGCCGTGGTGCCCATGCGTGCGTATTCCCCGACCACGGGGGAGATCTGATGCGACAAGGTGATGAACACCTCTCCGAGCTCTTCTCGGGCGATCTTTTCGATCAGCAATTCATGGACCGGATTTGCCGTCGACCACAGCGTGCAGATCGCCACGGCCTCCACGCCCTGGCCCTGCCAAGCCACCAGCGCCTGACGGGCCTGCTGCTCATTGAGCGGCACCAGCACACGGCCGTTGGCATCGATCCGCTCTTGAACCTCGATGACTCTGTGTCTGGGCACCAGCGGCGGGTACTGGTTGTGCTTGAGCCAATCGCACACGTCCATCTCAGACAAACCTGCGGTCTGCCGACGCATGCGACCGATTTCAAGCGTGTCGCCAAAGCCCGCTGTGGTGACCACGACCGTGGCGCCACCCGAGCCCGTGAGCAAGGCGTTCAGGCCCACGGTGGTTCCATGGCCGAAGCGTTCGATCCGAGCGCAAAAATCCTCAAACGAATGGCCAAAGTGATCGGCCGCCAGGGTCACAGCGTTGATCACTCCCCCCATCACATCTGCTGTGGTCGGCGACTTGAAGACGCGGGCGCGACCACCTTCTTGCGCCACCCATACATCCGTGAAGGTGCCCCCCACATCTGTGCCAAGAAAAAAACCCATACCTCTTTTCCTCTCTCGATGTGTCTTCTGACCCGCTCTGCCTCATGGAGACAATGAACAACCGGTCAAGACGGACAATTGGTTGGTCGCCGGATGCACCTGGTGCGGTCCCCGGCCATGCCGCGATGACTCAGGCAAATTCCTTGGGGTGCAGCGATTCATAGGCGGCTGCCAGTTGTGGATCGCGCTTGCGCACATCGTCATGGCTGACCCGGCCGGTGCGCGTCATGTAGCTGTAGGCCAATTCCACAGGGGACAGTGAGGGCACCAAACGGTCCATGTCCTCGTACCAGCGGATGCTGACGTTGGCGGCATCCCAGATCTTTTTCATAGGCGGCAGGCGCAATTGCTGGAAACGCTGGAGTGCGGCTTGGATGTCAGTGGGGCAGTCGCGCAGGCCCTTGAACAAGGCCACCGCATCCTCCATGGCCAATCGGGTGCCCGAGCCGATGGAAAAATGCGCGGTGCGCAGCGCATCACCGAGCAGCACCACGTTTTCAAAGCTCCAGCGCTCATTCCAGACGGCCGGGAACTGACGCCACTGGGAAT
Source organism: Comamonadaceae bacterium (assembly GCA_947460165.1). Classification (GTDB taxonomy): domain Bacteria; phylum Pseudomonadota; class Gammaproteobacteria; order Burkholderiales; family Burkholderiaceae_C; genus Polaromonas. The sequence goes on along the minus strand of CANHKH010000009.1, from coordinate 2,213 downwards.
GGTTGGAGATGATCGCGTGCCCCTCCAGGTCCTTGGCGAACACCCGTTCACAGAACGCAGTGGTTTCTTCAGGCGACATGGTGTCAAAACCCACCCGGTGCCAGGTATCGTCCTGAACCTCGACCAGAAAGGTGCTTCGATCGGGCTTGTAGCGGTAGTGGTGCGCGCAAAAGACCCCCTGCTCCGTCTCTCGGAAGGTCAGGGTCAGGCTGTTGAACGCCTTGGTGGTGCCGTACCAGATGAACCGGTTCGCACGCCAGTCCACGGTCGTGCCGAATTTCTCCTCGTTTTCCGCACGCAACCAGGAAAAAGCCCCATTGGCCCCCACGATCAGATCGGCCGGGCCCAGGTCGGCCAGGCTGTTGATCTCGGATTCAAATTCAATGCGCACGCCCAGGCGCTCCACGAAGGCATGCATCAGGTTGAGCAACTCCAGTCGACCGATGGAGGCAAAACCGTTGCCTGCCACTGGGACGTGCGTGTCGTTGTGGACGACAGTGATTTCTGGCCAGTTCTCAAAGTGAGGGGCCAGGTAATCGTGCAACTCCTTGTCATCGGCCTTCAGGAATTCCAGGGCCCGGTCTGAAAAAACCACGCCAAAACCCCAGGTGGCATCCCTGGGGCTGCGCTCGTAGATCACGATGTCACTGGACGGGTCATGGCGCTTCATGAGCGATGCAAAATACATGCCCGCAGGTCCCGCCCCAAGAATGCGGATCTTCATCAGTGTTCTCCCAATAGCAAAGCGCCCCAGTGAGCGGCGAGAAAAAATCCACCCTTGGCGGCTTGACAGAGCTGATGCTAAGGAGGGTCAGCTTCTACGAATAATGCTTAGAAGCTATAGTCGCTATTCAAAAAATGGAGAACCTGCTTGGACTCGCGCTTATTGGACTATTTTTTGCGAGTGGTGGAGTTGGGCAGCATCAACCGCGCAGCCAACGATTTGCATTTGTCCCAGCCTTCCTTGTCCCGCCACATTGCGGCGCTGGAGCACGAAATGGGGACCCAGTTGTTCAACCGCAGCCAAGGCGGCGTGTCATTGACGGAAGCGGGCCGCTTGTTGTCAGATCGCGCCAGACCCTTGCTGAGCCAGTTCGCATTGCTCAAAGATCAGTTGGGGCACACGAGTGGGCAACTGGCCATTGGCATTCCACCGTCCTGGCACCACGTCTTTACGTCGAACTTCATTGAACGGATGCTCACTGGCAACCCCGGTGTGAACTTGCGTGTTCATGAAGGCGTCAGCCACATCCTTCGCGACCACATGCTGGCCGGCTTGCTCGATCTGTGCATCGTGCCCTACAGCTCCACCCCGACCAACGGCTATCAACAAATCTCCCTGGTCAGAGAGCCATTGATCTGGGTCGGTCCCTCCAAAGACGGATTGGTATTTCAAGGAACAGTGCCCCTAGAACGCCTGGACAATTTGCCCTTGGTTCTGCCCGGGCGGCCCAACATGATCCGCATGCTCGTCGAAAATTCTCTGACCCGCACCGGCATGGTCTTCAAAGTCGCTCTGCAAGTGGACACTTTGGACCTGTGTCTGGATGTGGCTGAACGCGGGCTGGCCCACACGGTGGTTCCTGCCTGCGCTTTGGCAGGGCTGACAGATCAACGCCAACTGACTTGGGGACCCATCAAGGGATTTTTCATCACTTGGGCATTGAATGAAAACGAAGCACGAACCCACTCCCCGGCCGTGCGCGAAGGGCGATCGGCAGTCATGACTTCCTTGCAGGCAGCGCTGAAGGTGGACACTTGGTTTGGCGCGGAGGCTGTGGGGATCTAAATCGGTCCAGGGACTTCACAGGCTGCGGTGACACAGCGCATCAAGCCATGGCGGCGGGGGGGCTGCTCAACCGCCTGGGTGCGCGCAACATGGTGATCTTTGGTTTTGCGCTGTTGACGCTGGGCTACCTGCAAAGCGCCGTGCCAGAGACCGGCTTTGCCGCTTTCTTAGGGGCGTCTGTGCTGGTCGGCATTGGCCTGGGGGTGGTGGTCAGCGGCGCGCTGCGCACCATTGCCATTGATGAAGCACCGGCGGCCCTGCGCGGCACCGCGCAAGGGCTGATCAATATTTTCAATGCCGTGGGCACGCTGCTGGCGGTGACCTGCATCAGCGCCATTGCCGACTTTGACGGCGGCGAGCTGACCGGCTTTAGCCATGCTTATTTGGCCCTGGTGGTGAGCATGTTCGTGATGCTCTTGATGGC
>CANHKH010000008.1 GCA_947460165.1 Comamonadaceae bacterium | reverse complement strand
GCTTCAATTCAAGCAGTGCCGGGTGCCTCTGAGCCAGCGCGTGGGCGGCGCAGGTGAGGGTTTCAAGGTCGCCATGCGCACGCTGGACGTGTTTCGCACCTCGGTGGCGGCTGCGGCCTTGGGCTTTGCCCGCCACGCTTTTCATGAGGCCCTCACGCGCGCGCGCAGCCGCCAAATGTTTGGCGGCGTGTTGGCTGACTTTCAGCTCACGCAAGCGAGCCTGGCGCAGATGGCCACCACCATTGACAGTGCAGCCCTGCTCACCTACCGCGCGGCTTGGCAGCGCGACCAGGGACAGACCGTCACCCGCGAAGCCGCCATGGCCAAGCTCCAAGCCACCGAAGGCGCCCAGCGCGTGATTGACGCGGCCGTGCAAATTTTTGGCGGTCAAGGCGTGGTCAGCAACGAACCGGTGGAGCGCCTTTACCGCGAAATTCGGGCGCTGCGCATTTACGAAGGTGCGACAGAGGTGCAGCAACTCATCATTGCGCGGGAGTTGCTCAAGTCCTGAAGGGGCTTGAGGGCCGGCCATCCGTGGGCCATGCCAGCGGGACGCCACTTGAAGCGGCCCCGCTCTGAGTGTGTCAGCGAGGGCGGCGCTTGAAAGCCGGCATGGGCGCGCCAGTGCGCGGCTCCAGGTGGCGAAAGGTGATGCGGCCCTTGGTCAGGTCGTAGGGGGACAGCTCCACCGTGACACGGTCGCCGGCCAGCACGCGGATGCGGTTTTTGCGCATCTTGCCGCCCGAATAGGCAATCAGGTTGTGGTTGTTTTCCAAGGTGACGCGAAATCGCCCGTCGGGCAAGACCTCGTCAACTTTTCCTTGCATCTCAATCAGATCTTCTTTGGACACTCAAACTCCTGTAAAAACAAATGCATCAGGCCGCATGGCGGCTTGGCAGCCACCGCCGGGTCTGGCCCAGGGCCTTGGCCTGCATTTACGGGTCAAACAAAGGTAAGCCGGCGCACCCGGTCCTGCGGGCCAGCAGCGCGGCCACGGTGAGCAGCCAGTGCTGCGTTGACGCGGCTCAAGGCGGGTGATGACCCGTCCACCGCTGAACATGTGAGGCTCTTGTCGTTCATCAAAGCGCGCGAAGCACAGCAAAACTGGCTCGCACGAAAAATCAATGCGCCTGCAGCGCAAAAAAATGCAGGAGATGCGGGCTCCCGAGCAGGCCTCACTCGCTCTGATCAATCCATTGGAAAGAGCCGAGCAGACCAAAAAGGGAAATAAAACCGGGCAGTGGATCCACCAGCCACAAGGCCAGAGGCTGGGATTGAACTGATACCGGAATTGCGCAATGCGCAGCGCGAAGGGCGCATCAAATCATCAAGCCACCGCAAGGACAAATGCCTTAAGCCAACCCAGTGTACCAAGCTTGCCGGCTTATAGAATTTAGTGAACCAACTCCATGACCGCATGACCGGACGCATACGGCGCCAGCTTCTGGCCGAACGACTCCAAACGCCGCCTGCGCAACCCGCGCTGATGTGCCCGCTGTGCGAGCGCGTGATACCCCAGGGGCAAAAAGACGCGCACCACCTGGTGCCCAAGTCCAAAGGCGGCCGGCACACCGAGTTTTTGCACCGCATGTGTCACAGGCAAGTGCATGCTCTCTTCACCGAAACCGAACTGGCCCGCCACTACAACACGGTGGAGGCGCTGCTGGCCCACCCGGAGATGGCGCGCTTTGTGGCCTGGGTGCGCGGCAAGCCAGATGATTTTTTTGAACGCACGCGTAAAAGCCAACGCGTGCGGGGCAGGTAGACCGAAGCGCGTTTAAAAAATCAGCGCCGCGCCCGTTTTAGACTGCAAAAACTCAGGCGTCACGCCAGGGGCGAGGTCTATGACTTTGAGGCCTTGAGGCGTCACGTCCATCACGGCCAAGTCGGTGATGACGCGGTCCACCACGCCCACGCCGGTCAAAGGCAAGGTGCATTGCTTGAGAATCTTCAAGTCTTCAGTGCCGTCTTTTTTGCGCGCCACATGCTCCATCAGCACAATCACGCGCGGCACACCCGCCACCAGGTCCATGGCGCCGCCCATGCCTTTGACCATCTTGCCGGGAATCATCCAGTTGGCCAAATCGCCGTGCTCGCTCACCTGCATGGCGCCCAAAATAGACAGGTTGATCTTGCCGCCGCGAATCATGGCAAAGCTGTCGTGGCTGCCGAAAATGGCCGAGCCGGGCAGCGTGGTGACGGTCTGCTTGCCCGCGTTGATGAGGTCGGCGTCCACCTTGTCTTCCGTGGGGAAAGCGCCTATGCCCAGCATGCCGTTTTCAGACTGCAGCCACACCTCTTTGTCGGCGGGCACGTGGTTGGCCACCAAGGTGGGGATGCCAATGCCTAAGTTCACATAAAAACCATCTTCGAGTTCTTGCGCGGCACGGGCCGCCATTTGGTCTTGGGTCCAGGCCATGTTCAAGCTCCTTGCGTGGTGACGGTGCGCTTTTCAATGCGCTTTTCGGGGCTGGCGTTGAGCACCAAGCGGTGCACATAAATGCCGGGCAAGTGAATGTCGTCGGGTGCGAGTTCACCCACCGCAACGATTTTTTCCACCTCCACAATGCACAGCTTGCCCGCCATGGCCACGGCCGGGTTGAAGTTGCGGGCGGTGTAGCGAAAGCGCAGGTTGCCCGAGGTATCCGCCACATCGGCCTTGACCAAGGAGATCTCTGGCAGCAGCGACCGCTCCATCAGGTAGGTCTCGCCGTCAAACTCGCGGGTTTCTTTGCCCTCGGCCACCAGCGTGCCCACGCCGGTTTTGGTGAAAAAGGCCGGAATGCCTGCGCCACCTGCACGCAGCTTTTCAGCCAGCGTGCCCTGGGGCGTGAACTCCAGCTCCAACTCGCCAGCGAGGTACTGGCGCTCGAACTCTTTGTTCTCGCCCACGTAGCTGGCAATCATTTTTTTAATTTGACGCGTCTCCAGCAGCTTGCCCAGGCCAAAGCCGTCGACGCCTGCGTTGTTGGAAATGGCCGTCAGGTTCTTCACGCCGCTGTCGCGCAGCGCATCAATCAAGGCCTCTGGAATACCGCACAGGCCAAAGCCTCCGACGGCGATCAGCTGGCCATCTTTGACCACGTCTTGGAGCGCGGCGGCCGCTGAAGGGTACATCTTGTTCAAGGCGATCTCCTGCAAAAAAGGGTTGGGCGCAAGGCATGACAAAGCGCCTGCGCCGAAAGACCAAAAAACAATTGATTCTACGTAAGCGATACCGTGATGTTTGAACTCGGGCCAGACGCTGAACCGACCAGCCCCACCGCGAGGCCGGCATTTGGCGCGCTCAAGACACCGCATCGCCCGCGTACCCATGAGCGCTGAACCCACAGCACCCAAGTGAGATGGGCGTTTATTAATATTTATTTGCTCAAAAAGACAATAAAAGACATATTTTAAGGATTACTTCTCGAAAACCGTGAGTTATTTAGTTTAGATTCCCACAGGCCTGCCCGAACATGTCAAACCTTCCTTCACCTGAATCAATTCAACACAAGCCAATGCACGCCCTCAACCTCAGAACATGTTTGGCCACTCTGGCCATCACTGCCCTTGCGAGCTTGAACGCAGGCGCCCAAACGAGTGCGGCCAGCGCCACCTGGAATACTTTTGCAAGTCAAAGCGAAAGGCCCAGCACCACCGCGCCACAAGGTCTGGCCAAACTCGTCTTGCTGCGCCCACCCAGCCCCCAAGACGCCACCTTCCCGGCTGACATTCTGATTGACGGGCGCTACCTCACCTCGCTGCTGCCCGGAGGCTTTGCCGAGGCCCAAGTCTGCCCTGGCTCCCGCCTCCTTGAAATGGCGGGCCAGGGCACCAGCGGACTGAATTTTCGACCCCGCCTGCCCGTGCTGGCTCAACTTGAGCAGACCACCTACATAGTGGTGCAAGCGCCCAGCGCAAAAAGCCCCATGCGCTCAGACCTGAACGCTGACGAGGCCAATGTCCTGCTCAAAGACCTGCGCCGCCAATCCCACGCCGTCTCGCGGGTGCTGCCACCACTGAGTTGTCCCACACCGGCCCCTGAAGCCCCGGCACAGACGGTGCAGATTGCTCCACCGCCTCCACCGCCCCCGCCACTCCCAGCGCTTCCAGCCCCTGTGCTGCCCTCGGCGCCCGAGCCCAAGCCCCCCAAGCGCTACACCTTGTCGGCTGAAATGTTGTTTGCCTTTGGCGGCTCACAGCCCAAGCACTTGGCCGAGCGGGGCCGCAGAGAAATCATGGCCCTGGCCAAGCAACTGCAAGAGGACCTGCAAGCCAGCGATGTGGTGCTCGTGCAAGGCCACACCGACCCCACAGGCTCAGCGGGGCTGAACCAGCGTTTGTCGGCCGAACGCGCAGACACCGTACGCGGCATTTTGCTCAGCCAAGGCATTCCTGCCAGGCAAGTGCGCGCCCAAGGCCTGGGCAGTTCGGAGTTGCTGGTCAAGGACTGCGCGCTCTTGCACCCCAAGCGCGACGCCAGGATCGCCTGCGACCTGCCCAACCGCCGCGTGGAAATCACAGTCGCACCCTCCAAAAATTGACACCAGCATGAGCAATACCTACCAAATCAGCATCTCCTCCAATGCCACCACCAAAGAGGGTGGCAAAACGGCCGACGTGGTGCAGCCCATCCCCGCCAACTCGGCCCAAGCCTTGCGCCTGTTGGCGCAAAGCGGCGCCACATACACCCTGACCGACCAGAGCACGGGCAAAGCCCCCCAGCAAATTCACACCAAACGCCGGGGCAAAGACCTGCTCATCCAAATCGACGCCTACCGCCCTGACGACAGCGCCGATCTGATTTTGGAGAACTATTTCGAGCAAGCTCCGGGCTCCTTCATTGGCATCGCTGAAGACGACATCAGCTACCGGTTCATCCCCAACACCGCGCTGCCACAGCACCAAATCAGCGAGCTGATCGACGGCGCCAGCATCACCCAAGTGTTGGGGGGCTCGCCGTTTTTTGTGGCCTCACCGTTGTTGGGTGTGGCGGGCTTGGGTGGGGCCGTGGCAGGGCTGGGTGGGCTGGGCGCAGGCGCTGCGGCTTTGGCGGGCGCTGCCGCTTTAGGCGGAGGAGGAGGAGGAGGCGGCGGCGGCGGTGGTGGCGGCCCTGGGGGGGGAGCGGACCCCACTGGCAATCCAACACCCGCCTCCAAAGTGCCTCTGGAGTCTGCGCTCAAAGCGGCGGACAACACCGGCCTGAGCACAGACACGCAAACCAACAAACCCAAACCCGCCATTGAAGGCAAAACCGCGCCTGGCAACAAAGTGTTTGTCACGCTGGACAACGGGGCTGAACAAGAAATTACCCCCATCAATGCAGACGGCAGCTGGGCCTGGACGCCGCCTGGCAATTTGTCAGACGGTGAACACGTCGTCAAAGTCAAGGCCACAGACCCCAAAGACCCCACGGGCACGCCCGCTGAGAAAACTGTCACGCTGCTCATAGACACCAGCCCCTTGGGCGTTGACATCGGCCATCCGGCCAGCCTGGATGCGGCGCTCAAAGACGGTGTGCTCAACAGCGCTGAGCTGGGCGGCGCTTCGCCAGAGATTCCCGTGACACTCAAGCTCAATGACATTCCCATCAGGGACTTGACGGTCGATGACTTGACTGTCACGGGAGGCAGCATCAAGCCCGGGAGCTTCAAAAAAATCAGTCCCACAGAATATGCCGTCGCGGTGCTGCCGCCACCCTCCCCCACCAGCGACACCGGCACTGCGGTGGTCAGCCTCAAAACCAACCCAAGCCCTGCGCTCAGCGATGACGCTGGCAACCCCTTGGGCACGGTCACCCCCAAGACCTTCAATTACGACAACAAGGCGCCCACCGCGAGCATCACCAGCAACCTGGCTGACCTGGACCAAGGCGCCAAAGACAACATCCTCAACAGCGCCGAACTCACCAATGGCGTGACCTTCGCCATCACACTGGACAGCATCCCCAACCGCCCACTCAGCTTGGCAGACCTGGTGCTCACGGGCGGCACCTTGGCCAACACCCTGACGCGCGTGAACGACACCCAGTACACCGTCAAGGCCCAACCCACGGCCAACACCAACGCCGGTCAGCTGCAACTGACCCTGAGGGCGGCCACTGGCACCACTTTGTCAGATGTTGCCCTCAACCCACTGGCCCCCAGCACCAGCCCCCTCATCAACTACGACACCAAGGCCATTGGCGTGGTCATCAGCAACAACCGAGAGGCGCTGGACCTGGGCGTGGTCAAAGACGGGGTGCTGAACAACGCCGAACTGGCCAGTGGCCCGAGCACCAATGGCGTGAGCTTCACACTCACCTTTGACAACGCACCCACCCGAGACCTCGTGGCGGCAGACTTGGCTTTGACAGGCGGCAGCTTGATCACGGGCAGCCTCAGCAAAGTCAGCGAGACGGTCTACACCGTCAGGGCCCTGCCCACTGCAGCCACCAACTCTGGCGTGCTCAAGCTGAGCTTGCAGCCTGCCACCCCACTGACCGATGCCTCGGGCAATCCCAGCGCCAGCGCCAGCAGTGCCGACATCAGCTATGACACCAAGGCCTTGAGCGTCACCAGCATCACGTCCAACCTCGCGGTACTGGACACCTTGAACAACTCGGTGCTGAGCATCGCTGAGCTGGCGGGCGGTGGCGTGACCTTCAGAATCACACTTGACAGCGCCCCCCAGAGAGACCTGGGCACAGGAGACTTGTCTGTGGGCACAGGAGGCAGCTTGGGCAGTTTGACCAAAGTCAATGCCACCGAATACACCGCCGTGGTGCGTCCCAACCTGGCCACCAACACTGGGGTGCTCAAGCTCAGTGTGCTGGCCAGCGCCACCAACCCCTTGACCGATGCGGCAGGCAACCCCCTGGCCACCGCCAACAGCCCTGAGGTTTCATTTGACAACAAAGCCCCCGTCGTCAGCTTGTTCAGTGAGTCCATCAAGGACCTTCCTTTCAACGCCAATTTCCCCATCACCGCCAACACCACAGACACCGACTTGAGCAGCATGACGGCGAGTTTTTTAGGCAGCAGCAAAACCATCTCCCGGGCCTCGAATTCCAGCGCAGCATGGCAATTTGAACTGTCTCAAGCCGGTTTGACCGATGTGGCCAACGGCTACTACACCTTCAAACTCACAAGCACAGACACCGCAGGAAACAGCACAGACACGCTGCAGGTCTTCAAGTTCAACCGAGGTTACTTGCCTGCGCTTTGGCAGGGAAACACACCCACAGGCGATGCTGCGGACAACCTCTTTCTCAACACCAGCGGCAGCCAGAGTTTTCAAGGCAACGGTGCTGCCGATGCCTTTGTCTGGCTCTCGCGCGACGTGGGTCAAGCTGGCGCGCCCGACGTGGACACCATTGTTGACTTCTCATTGGCAAATTCAGCGCAGGGCGACAGGCTCAACCTCCGAGATTTGCTCGGCGGCGTAACTGCGGCAAACCTCGACAAATACCTCAAGATCAGCGCCATAGACACCAACACCGACACCGTTCTCGATGCCGTGCAGGTGGCCATCAGCCGAGCCGGGAAATTCACAGGAACAGGCGATGCGGCTCAGACCGACCAGCTCATTGTGCTCAGCAACTTGGCCCTGCCAGCCGCCTCCAGCCTGGTGGCGCTGGCTCAAGCGCTCAACATCGACTGGAACACCCCGCTGAGCCAGCCCTTGTTTGGCTGAGACAGCTTAACGACTGCTGGAAAGCGCAGTGCCTCATTCAGGGGCCTGCGGCTGCCCAAGGACGCCATGCATCAAGGTGCCCCCACCTGTCGCCTCTGGGTGCACTTCACAAGTGGGTTTTCAGCGAACTTTCACAAATAATTTTTTGGTATTAAAACAGGGACTGATGATGGCCCCATAAAGAATTGGCTCAGCGCAGCACAGCCAGCAAGACCGCTGTGAGCAAAGCTGATGGATCACTCGCCGTCCCAGGCAGCAGTGAGCGGCCTTCTCAATGGCGGGCCCCGTCCGAGAGACAGACAAGCTCAGCTGAATTAAACAATGAGTTTATTACTTATTTATGAAAGCATTTTCAAGTCAACTCATTTCAAAATAAAAATTGAATTTTAAATTTTGTCAATTCGTGATTTATTTTTAGAAAATAATGATTTTTAACAATGTAATAAAAAGGTAAGCATTAAATTAGCGGTATGGCGCCGTTGAGCATTTGCACATCGGCGGTTGGCCCCCTCGGAACCAATTTACCGAACCCATGCAAACCACCACACTGCTCGCCCTCACACGCCTGATTGGCTTGCCCGTCACCCTGTTTTTTTCCGTGGCGGCTTATTCGCAGTCCACCGCCCCCCCACCTCCTTGGCAAACCTTTGCCAGCCTCGATGAACGCCCCCGCGCCCAGGTCAGCCAAGACCTCTCAAGGCTGCTCTTTTTGCGACCGCGGTCCATGCAAGACACAGGCGCGCCCGTGGACGTCTGGGTGGAGGGACGTTTTCACACCACAGTGCTGCCGGGTGCTTTTTCTGAAACCGAGGTCTGCCCCGGCAACCGCTGGATTGAGTTGGCCAGCCAAGGCAAGGCCGGGCCATCGGCCAAAAGCCCCTTCACCCTGGCCAGTCAGCCGCGCCAAACCGTGTACGTGTTGATCCAAACCAAAGCGGGAGCGGCAACGCAATCGACCTTGAGCAACCAGCAGGCCCAGGCCCTCTTGCCAGAATTGCGGCGCCAATCGCATGCCCTCTCGCGGGTACCGTCCGCGCAAGATTGCCAACCCCTGCCCGTGATGAAGGCCGAGCGCGCGGCCGAGCCTGTGGCTGCCGCCGCCAGCGTGCCTGCGGTGGTGCCCGTGCCCGTGCCTGCGATGGTGGCTGCACCTGTGCCTGTGCCTGTGCCAAGCCCTGTGGTCTCGCGCCCCGCCGCCGAGCCGGCCGTCTCCAAATACACCTTGTCGGCCGAAATGCTATTTACCTTTTCTGGCTCCAAGCCGCAACACCTGTCCGAACAAGGGCAAACGCAAATCGTGCGCCTGGGCAAGCGCATCAAGGAGCAACTCAAACCCGGCCAAGTCATTGTGGTTCAAGGCCACACAGACCCCATGGGCCCGGTGGAATTGAACCGCCGTTTGTCCTTGGAGCGCGCCCAAACGGTCAGCCGCATTCTTGTCAACAGCGGGCTGCCGGCCAGACAGCTGCGCGCCGAAGGGCTGGGCAGCTCTGAGTTGCTCGTCAAAGACTGCCAGCAAGTGGCCAAAACCCGAGACGCCAAGCTCAATTGCAACCGCCCCAACCGCCGCGTAGAAATCACTGTCAACCCCGCCAAGAACTGACGCCAACCCCATGACCAAAAACTACCAAGTCACTGTTGACAGGGCCATTGACGCCAAAGCTGCTGAGGTCTTGCTGATCCCCGGCAACAAAACCGAGCCTGTTCGCCTCCAGGCCCAGCCCAGTGCCGTCTACACCCTGAGCGACAAAGCCAGCGACAAAGCGCCGCAGCAAATTTTCTCTAGGCGCCAAGGCAAAAACCTGCTCCTTCAACTCGATGTGCAGCGCCCGGGCGAAGCGCCCGACCTGATTTTGGAGAACTTTTTCGAAGTTGCGCCAGGCACCATCGTGGGCGTGGCCGAAGACGCCAGCACCTACCGCTTCATTCCCAACACCGCCCAAGAATTCGACCAACTCGGCCTCTTGCCCGAGGGCGCCAGTGCCTCGCAAGTGCTGGGCGGCCCGGTCTTTGTGGTGAGCTCGGGCTCGGCCATGGCCGTGGCTGCCGCGCCATTGGTGGGCGCCGCTGGTTTTGCGCTGGGCCCTGTCGGCATGGCCGCAGCGGGCTTGGCCGGGGTGGCAGCTTTGGCCGGCGGGGGTGGTGGTGGTGGTGGCGGTGGTTCAGGGGCCGGTGGGAGTTCAGGCAATGGGGGAGTCCCCGCCTCGGGCTTTAGCGCTGCCCTGCTCGAAGGCGAGGACACAGGCGACAACAAAACGGACAACATCACCCGAAAAACCCAACCCAAAATTGGTGGTTTTGCCCCAGCCAACAGCGATGTATTTGTCACGATCGACAACGGCAGCCCTCAAAAGGTGACTGCCAACGCTTTGGGCCGTTGGGAATGGGCCCCACCCCCCCCTGCCTTGATGGACAAGGAATACCAAATCAAAGTCACTGGCACCAATACACAGGGCTCGACCGAAACCAAAGAATTCAAAATCATCGTAGACGCCACACCCATCACGGCCGTTTTTTCCAGCAACCTGTCAGCGCTGGAAACAGGCGCAGGCGGCAAGGTGGACAACATCTTGAACATCAGCGAGAGCCAGGCGGGCTTCAAATACAAAATCACCTTGAGCGAGAAACCGTCGAAAGAATTGAAACCCGAGTTTTTAAACCTCAACGGCAGCAGCCTGCCCGCCGGCAGCGTGTTGACCAAGGTCAGCGACACCGAATACAGCCTCACCGCCCTTCCTGCAGCCGGCACCACGGGCACTCAAACCTTGACATGGAGCACGCAAGGCAAAACCTTGCAAGACGTCGCGGGCAATGACCTGACTTCGCCCTCGCAAGCGGCCACGGTCGTCACGCCATTTGACCTTCGTCAGCCCAGCTTGACAGTGACCAACCCTGCGGGCGCCAACAAGCCCCTGGTCAATGAAACAGGCCCTTTGCAAGTACCCTTCACCTACAGTGGTGGCGAGTTGGACAGCAATCTCTCCAGGTTGTCCTTGCTGGGCAAAGACCTGGGCTCGCTGAGCGGCGTCTCATCGGTGACCGTGGCTTCGGAGACATTGAGCAAGCTTGCTCCGGGTTATTACAGCTTGATCTTTAACCTGCAAGACACAAAAGGGAACAAGTCCACCGAGTACCAAGTCTTGGAAATTGACCGTGAAAATGTGATTGAAGATGCTTGGCTGCCCGGACAAACGACCCAACCCGGCCGGGACAGAAAAGAGCCCGACTATTTCGTTGACCGCCCTGGCTCTCAGGCGCTGATTGCGCAAGGCACGCCCGCTGCAGACGTTTTCTATTGGATCAAAGCCAATGCGGGCACCACTGGCGCCAACAACACCGATGTGGTGCGCAATTTCTACCTCGGTCAAGACACCGGCAGCAAGGGCGTGATAGACCTCAAGGACCTGCTCGGTCGTGGTCCCACCTTGGACGGCACCAACCTGGCCAACTATTTGAAAGTCGTGCCCGTGAGCACGGACAACGACGCTGAATTTGAGGAAACGCGCCTGTACATCAACGCTCAGGGTCTGTTGAACGCCAGCGCCAGCGCCAGCCTGAACGATTTGGCGAGCTCATCCACGCAGATCATCATCTTGGACGGCATCAACAAGAGCCTGGCTGAGCTGGTGAACAACGGCAATTTGATTTGGCAGGCGCCAGTGCTCTAGTGGGACGGTGCAGGTCTGAACTTCGCCGCCTCTGCTGCGGCGGCTGCAGGGTCTGGCTTGAATCCCACAACAAGCATGACCCCGCATGGCAAAGACCTGCTTGATGGGCGAAGATACGCCATTGACCCATCAAACAAGGACCCCGCATGAGCACCGCAGCCCGCTACCCAGCCCCTACCCTTGCCGAGGTGCCCGACGACATTCGCGCCCGCATTTTGGAAGTGCAAGAAAAAGCCGGTTTCGTGCCCCATGTGTTTTTGACTTTGGCACGCAGGCCGGCCGAGTGGCGGGCATTTTTTGCCTATCACGACGCCCTCATGCTCAAGGAAGAGGGAAACCTCAGCAAGGGCGACCGGGAGATGATCGTCACTGCCACCAGCGCTGCCAACAAGTGCCTGTATTGCGTGGTGGCCCATGGCGCCCTCTTGCGCATTTACGAGAAAAAACCGCTGGTCGCCGACCAGGTGGCAGTGAACCACCTCAAGGCCGACATCACGCCCCGCCAGCGCGCCATGCTGGACTTTGCCATGAAGGTCTGCCTGCATTCCGATGAGATCGCCGATGCCGACTTTGCAGCCCTGCATGCCCATGGCCTGGACGACGAAGATGCCTGGGACATTGCCGCCATCACGGCCTTTTTTGGCTTGTCCAACCGCATCGCCAGCTTCTCCGGCATGATGCCCAACCCCGAGTTCTACCTGATGGGCCGCGCGCCCAGGCCAAAATGACCCCCACTCGCTCCAGCGCTGACGACGCAGTCGACGGCGCCACGACCTCTGAGCTCACGGTGCGCCGCCTGCTGGTGGACTTGCGCACCCCACTGGCTGTACGTTGGCACCGCAACGACTTTTTGACCCAGTATTTCAACGCCTTGTCCATGAGCTTTCCGGTGGGCGAGCAGTTTTTCATTGACTCGGTGCGCGGCGCCCTGCCCATGCTGCCTGAGCCAGCGGAACACCAGCAGCTGCGCCAAGACATCCAGCAGTTCATAGGCCAAGAAGCGGCGCACCGGCAAATCCACGCCCACTACAACGCGCACCTGGAGTTTCAAGGTTTGGTCAACCGCTGGCAGCACTGGGCCCTGCGCCGCCAAGCCAGAGCCAAGCGCCTGGGCATGCACCCCAAAAGCCTGCTGGCCGTCACCTGCGCCTACGAGCACCTGACCGCCACCTTGGCCCACCAAACCCTGCAGCACGCCGATGCGCTGGACGGCGCCGAGGAGCGCATGCAAACGCTGTGGCGCTGGCATGCCAGTGAGGAAATTGAGCACCGCAGCGTGGCTTTTGACCTGTACCAAGCTGTGGGCGGCAACCACCGCAAGCGCGTGCAGTGGTACTTGTTTGTGTTGCTGACCATGGCGCTGGAAGCCACGGCGCAAACCGTGCTCAACCTCCAGCGCAGCGGGACTTTGTGGCGCTTTGCCACTTGGCGCGATGGACTGGCATTTTTCTTAGGTCGCCAAGGCCTGGTGTGGCGCAGCACGCCAGCCCTGCTGCGCTATTTGCGGCGCGACTTTCACCCCCAGCAGGGCGAGCACGGCAGCGACAGCACGGATATGGCCCAACGCTGGTTGACCGAGAACGCCAACCAATGGCGTGGCGTTCGGTGAACCCGCACGCTCAGCCAAGTCCCTGAGGCATCACCTCCAGCCGAAAATCGCCGGCAGGCCGGCTTCTACATGGGAAGGCGCTGGATGCTTGTCTTTGTAGGAGACAAGCCTGCAAGCGAATCGTGCCGGGCAACGATCCTCAGCTCAGACGAAAAACACCCGCACTTGCCCATCTCTGGACGCAGCCACGCGCTCAGGGCGTGACCAACTCGCGCAGCCAATCGGGCAGCGGCATGGACTTTTGCTTGGGAAAGTCCACCCACACGGTGGTGGCCCCACCCGCAGCATGCACATCGCCCGGCAGGTCGCAGCGCTCCAGGGTGACCCAGGTCTCAAAGCTGCTGCGGCCAGGGTCGCTGGTGTACATCTTCAAATGCAAGTTGGCCGGGTATTCGAGCTGCTTGTAGAAATTGCAAAAAGCGTTGACGATGACAATGCCCACGCTATTTGGCCCCGGCAAATGGCCCAGGCTGTGCATCCAGTCGATGCGCGCGGTTTCCATGTAGCGAAAGTAGCTGGTGTTGTTGAGGTGGCCCATGGCGTCCATGTCGCCCCAGCGCAGGGGCAATTCCATCTGGTAGACCAGCTTTTTGGTCTCGGGAATCTCAATTTTCATACGCTGAAGCCATCGTCGGCGGAGATCACCGCGCCATTGATCAAATGGCTGCTCGGGCTGGCCAGCATGAGCAAGAGGCCGTCCAGGTCGTGCGCCTGTCCGAGGCGCTTGCGCGGCATCATGGCAATGAGTTTTTGGCCCTGCTCGGTGTCCCAGTGCGCGTGGTTGATCTCGGTGTCTATGTAGCCCGGACAAATGGCATTGACGCTGATGCCAAAGCGCCCCCACTCCACCGCCATGGCCTTGGTCATTTGAATCACAGCTGCCTTGCTCATGCAGTACACGCCAATTTGCGGCAGCACGCGCAAACCCGCCGCAGAGGCGATGTTGATGATTCTGGCCCCCGCAAAGCCGCCGGATGCGGCCGCCTTGGAGCGGGCCAACATGCGCTTGCCCACCTCTTGGGCCACAAAAAAAGCGCCTTTGACGTTGGTGTTGAAAACAAAGTCAAAATCTTGGGGGCTGACGTCTTGCAGCCTTTGCGTGGTGCTCACGCCCGAGTTGTTGACCAGCAGCTCAATGGGGCCGACCTCGGCTTCGGCTTGGGCGACTGCCGCTTGGATGCTGGCTGCGTCGGTCACGTCCATTTCCACCACATGGGCCGCAGCACCTGCGGCCTGGAGCTCGTCGCGCAGGTCTTCGAGCTTGTTTTTGCGGCGGCTGGCCAGCACCACGGTGGCGCCCGCGCGGCTCAAGGTGCGTGCAAATTGCGCGCCCAGGCCGCTGGAGGCGCCGGTCACCAGGGCGATGCGCTTGCTAAGGTCTATGCTGTAACTCATGCGGCAGTCCTTGTGCATGTTTGCCCCTTTGGCGTGGGGCTTTGACTAAAATTTAAGGATTGGCCCCATGGGCCACGCTTGGCACGCCCCACTTGTGGCGGCGTTCGCTTGAAATTCATTATCACGGAGCACTCCCATGACCCCCCAAGAGATCCTGGCCGAACACGGCCCCCGCGAAGCCATGGACTACGACGTGGTGGTCGTGGGCGCAGGCCCGGCCGGGCTGGCCACGGCGATTCGCATCAAGCAACTGGCCGCCGAAAAAGGCCAGGAGGTCTCGGTGGTGGTGCTTGAAAAAGGCTCAGAGCCTGGCGCGCACATTTTGTCGGGCGCCGTGATGGACCCCATCGCCATGAACGAGCTGTTCCCCAACTGGAAGGAGCTGGGCGCGCCCTTGACGCAGGCGGTCACTGGCGACGACCTGCTGGTGCTGTCTGAGACCGGCGCCACCCGCACACCCGACTGGCTGATGCCGCGCAACTTTCACAACGACGGCTGCTACGTGGTCTCGCTGTCCAATGTGGTCAAGTGGATGGCCACGCAGGCAGAAGGCCTGGGCGTGGAGATCTTCCCCGGCTTTGCCGCCGCCGAAGTGCTGTTGAACGATGACGGCTCGGTCAAAGGCGTGGCCACTGGCAACCTCGGCGTGGGCAAGGACGGCGAGCCCACTGGCAACTTTCAGCTCGGCATGGAGCTGCACGCCAAGTACACCGTGTTTGCCGAGGGCGCGCGCGGCCACCTGGGCAAGCAAGTGCTCAGCCAATTCAAGCTCACTGAAGGGCGAGACCCCCAAACCTATGCCATCGGCATCAAAGAACTATGGGAAATCCCGGCCGCCCAAGCCAAGCCGGGTCTGGTGGTGCACACCGCCGGCTGGCCCTTGAACGACGACGCCTTTGGCGGCGGCTTTCTCTACCACCTCGATGGCAACCAGGTCACCCTGGGCTACGTGATCGGCCTGGACTACAGCAACCCCTGGATGAGCCCGTTTGAGGAAATGCAGCGCTGGAAAACCCACCCCAGCATACGCGCCCACATTGAGGGCGGCAAGCGCATAGGCTACGGCGCAAGGGCGCTGAACAACGGCACGCCCCAGGCCCTGCCGAAAACGGTGTTTCCCGGCGGCGCCTTGGTCGGCTGCGATGCCGGCTTTTTGAATGCAGCCCGCATCAAGGGCAGCCACGCCGCCATCAAAAGCGGCATGCTGTGCGGCGAGGCCGCCTTTGAAGCCGTGACGGCGGGCCGCAGCAGCGACGTGCTGACGGGCTACGAAGACAAGTACAAGGCCAGCTGGCTGCACGAGGAGCTGTGGACTTACCGCAACTTCAAAAACTGGTTCAAAAAGAGCCCGCTGGTGGGCAAGCTCATGACCGGGGTGGAGCACTGGTTCTTGCCCAAGATAGGCGTGAAAAGCCCGCCCTGGACCGTGCACAACGCCGCGGCCGACCACACCAAGCTGCTGCCTGCAGCCCAATGCCCGCAAATTGCCTACCCCAAGCCCGACGGCAAGCTCAGCTTTGACCGCCTGTCCAGCGTGTTCATCAGCAACACCAACCATGAAGAAAACCAGCCCGCGCACCTGACGCTCAAAGACGCCAGCGTGCCCGTGGCCACCAACCTGGCCAAGTTCGCCGGGCCAGAAGGGCGTTACTGCCCGGCCGGGGTCTACGAGTACGTCAAGACCGACGCAGGCGCCGACCGGCTGCAGATCAACGCGCAAAACTGCGTGCACTGCAAAACCTGCGACATCAAAGACCCCACGCAAAACATCGTTTGGGTCACGCCCGAAGGCGGCGGCGGGCCGAACTACGTGGGCATGTGAGCCCCGCCCGACCCGGCCCCAAGCCCCTGGCTCACCCCCAGGGGCTTTTTTTGTGGCGGCGGCCCGGGCGCAGGCCGTCGATGGCCGCCGACGCTGGACATAGGCGCGCACTGACAGCGCTGGCCGACTCTTGCATGCACCATTTGTCACAAGTGAGAACCACCAAGCCCGACCACCGGGCAGCGCAGGTTTTCACGAAGTTCTGAGGGCAGTGCGGGGATAAGCCTGGCCTGCGCCCAGCGTTTGTTGATGACCACGGGGCTGTCATGCGATTTTTGGGGCTCTTGCTTTTGCTCTTCACAACGGCAGTGCTTTCGATGGCCGCAGACAGTGGGGCGCTGCGCCAGAGCGGGCTGCACCCACAGGGCCTGCCAAGCGCAAACACCGGGCCGCCGCCTTCCGGCCTCAAGGTCAGCAGCTTGCCGCCAGCGCCCAGCGCCATGGCCGCAGGGGCAGGCAGGGGCCAGCCTTCATGGGGCAAGGCGGTGGGCATCACGGCGCTGACCATGCTGGTGATTGCATGGCGGCGCAGGGGCCGTTGAGCATGGCAGCGCTGGGTCGCCCCGGAGTGATCGCCGTGCGTTGGAGCGTGCTGGCCAGTGCCGCCCGCTTTGCCCTGCAGCTGGGCGCGCAGGTCATGCTGGCGCGGCTGCTGGGGCCTGAAGTGTTTGGCCTGTTTGCCATCGGCCTGGTGCTGCTGACGCTGGCCAACTTCATCAGCGGCTTTGGCTTTGGCTGGAGCTTGCTGCAGCGCCAAAACCTGCACGATGAGGACATCCGCTTTGCCTGGACCTGGCAGCTGCTGGCCGGCGCCCTGGCGGCGGGCCTCATGGCCCTGCTCGCGCCCTGGCTGGCCGAGCTGTTTCACACCCCGCAGGCCGCCCCCGTGATGGCTTGGCTGTCGCTGGCCTGCGTGTTTCAGGCGGCGGGCGCACCGGCCACCTATTTGCTGCAGCGCGAGCTCAATTTCAGGGCGGTGGGCCTGATTCAGGTGGGCAGCTACGCCCTGGGCTACCTGGGGGTGGGCTTGCCCATGGCCTGGCAAGGTTCAGGTGTGGAAGCCTTGGTGGCCGCATGGCTGGTGCAAAGCGCCTCGGCCATGGTGGCCAGCTACGCGCTCAAACCGCACCCGGTCAAGCCGCTGTTTTGGTATGCCTCGGCCGCGCAGGTGATGGTCACAGGGCGCGCGGTGTTCTTCACCAATTTGGTCAACTGGCTGCTCAACAACCTGGACCGGCTGCTGGTGGCCCGCTTGCTGAACACCACGCAACTGGGCCTGTACAACGTGGCCTACAACCTGGCGACCGTGCCCAACTCGCTGCTGCTGGGCGCGCTGCAACCGGCCTTCATGGCCGCCGGCGCCCAGCTGCAAGACCAACGCGCCCGCTTGGCTCAGGCCTACCTGCAGATGATGGCCACGCTCTTGGTGTTGGCCGTGCCAGTGTTCGGCGGCTTGGCCCTGCTGTCCACCGATCTGGTGCAGCTGCTCTACGGCCGGGCCTGGGCCGCCTCGGGGCCGGTGCTGGGTATTTTGCTGGCCAGCATGCCCGCCTTTGTCATGTGGGGCATCTCCACGCCCGTGCTGTGGAACACCGGCCGGCCTCAGCATGAGTTTGCCCTGCAGCTGCCGCTGATCCCGTTGGGGGCTGTGGGCTTTTGGTGGGCCTCGCCCCAAGGCATCACGGCCGCCGCAGGGGTCACCGCCGCTTTGCTGGTGCTGCGGGCCGCCGTGCTGGTGAGCGCGGCCCTGCGCGCCCTGGCCCTGCCCTGGTCCAGCCTGGCCGCGCCCGCCTTGCGCGGCGCTGGCCTGGCGCTGGCCACGGGGCTGGCCATCACGGCCGGCCAGCGCCTGGCCGCCGGTTGGGCGCACCCGCTGGCCGCGCTGCTGCTGGGGGCCTTGGCGCCGCTGCTGCTGCTGGGCCTGCTCAGCCTCAAACCCGCATGGTGGCCCACCGTGCTGGGCGATGCGTGCTGGCGCATGGTGCTGCGCTTTGCGCCTGGCCTGCAAGGTCGGCCCATGAGCGCAGCGACAGCCCCGTCCATGGCTGCACCTTGAGCCCACACCCAGGACCTGTTCCATGACCCCCTCACTGTCCTTGCTCATCTTGGTGCTGGGCGCCAGCGTGGCGGCCCTGCTGGCTTGGCTGGGCATGGCCGGGGCCGCGCAGCTCACGGCCAAGCGCCAGCACGGCTACATGCACTGGGTGATTTACGCCATGCTGTTTTTGCTGGCCCTGGGCTCGCTGCTGAGCCAGCGCGACCTGACCAGCAACTTCGCCTTGCCGCCAGAGCTGGTGGGCATGGGGCCGGCCGAGGCCAAGCACCCGCTCATGGCGGTGCTGCAGCCTGTGGTCTCGCTGCTGCTGCTGGCCGTGGCGGGCGAGCGCCTGCTCACGCACTGGCTGCTGCGCAAAAGCCAGCCGCTGCCAGCGCTGCTGTTGGCCGGGTTTGCCTTGTTTTGGCTGGGCAGCACGGCCTCGCCCGCGCTGCTGGGCGCGCACCCCGTGCTCACGCACGACAACCTCTATCCCCTGGTCATTGGCCTGGCGGCCGCCATGGCCACCCCGCGCGAGAATGATTTGGCCCTGCGCGCCAGCCGCAACGGTCTGCTGTGGCTGATGCTGGCCGGCGTGCTCTTGGCCCCCTTCAAGCCCACCTGGGTGATGGACCTCAAGTACAGCCAGGGCCTGCTGGCGGGGCTGCCCCGCTTTGCGGGCCTGGCCAGCCACGCCGTCTCCATGGGCTTGATGGCCCAGCTGGGCCTGCTGTGCCTGCTGGCCAGACCCCTGGAGCGGCGCTGGTTGAACCGTGCAGCCTGGGCCCTGGGTCTGGCGGTGCTGCTGCTGGCGCAGTCCAAAACAGCGTGGCTGGCCTGTGTGCTGTCCACGGCCACCCTGCTGTTGTGGCGCCATGGCGCACAGTGGCAGCGCGGCCTGCTCGACCCGCTGCGCCCCGACCGCAGCATGGGCGGGGTGCTGTTCTTGATGGCCGGCGTGGCCTTGGTGGCCGGGCTGGCGCTCTTTGGCCAAGTGGACGAGCGGCTGGACCGGTTTTTCAACACCCCTGAAGGGGCCCAACTGGCCTCGCTGACCGGGCGCGACCGCATCTGGGCCATCGCCTGGGACGAGTGGGAGCGCCACCCCGTGTTTGGCTATGGGCCGCAGCTGTGGGGCGAGGCCTATCGCCAGTCCATAGGCATGAGCAACGCCACGCACGCCCACAACCAATTCATGGACACGCTCTCGCGCGCAGGCTCGGTGGGCGCAGCGGCCTTGCTGGCCTATGCCGGGCTGTTGACCTGGCTGTCGGTGCGCTGCGCGCGCGCCACCCAGGGCTTGTCATTGGCGCTGTGGCTCTCGCTGCTGCTGCGCGCCACCAGCGAGGTGCCCCTGCTGCTCTTGGGCTACGGCAGCGAGCTCATCACCCATGTGCTGCTGCTGATGACCCTGGCCAGCGCACACACGCACCAACGCCAGACCAAGCCGGCAGTCGCACACGCTGACCGCCACTTGGGCCCCGCCGCACCCAGGGTCTTGGGCCGCACGGGGGCCCCTGCGGCCATGAGCACCGCGCGCACGCACAGGCTCAGGCCCCCTGGAAGGCAGCCATGAAATTTTCTGTCGTCATCCCGCTCTACAACAAAGCGGCCTTTATTGAATGCACCCTGGCCTCGGTGCTGGCCCAGCGCTGGACCTCCTGGGAGCTGATCGTGGTCGACGACGGCTCCACCGACGCCGGGCCGGCCCTGGTGGCGGCCCATGCCGATGCGCGTGTGCGCCTGGTGCGCCAGGCCAACGCCGGCGTGTCGGCCGCGCGCAACCGGGGCATTGCCGAAGCCCAAGGCGAATGGGTGGCGTTTTTGGACGCTGACGACTGGCTGCACCCGGACTACCTGGCCACCCTGGTGAAGGTGCAGGCAGCGTGCCCCACGGCCGACACGGTGGCCACCGACTTGGTCTTTTTGCCCCACCACCCCACGCATTGGCCACCGGCTTGGCCGGTACCGGCGATGCCGCCCGAGATCGAGCTCATCACCTGCCTGCCCGAGCGCTGGATGCGCGGCCCCACGCTGAGCAGCAGCTCCACAGCGGTGCGCCGCTCGCGCCTGCTGGGCATGCAGCCGTGCTTTCCCCTGGGCGAGACACAAGGCGAAGACCTGGACCTGTGGTTTCGCCTGTCAGAGTCCGCCCCCATTGCCATGGCCCACACGCCGCTGGCCGCCTACCGCATAGAGCTGGCCGACAGCCTGAGCGCGCGCCACAGTGCCCACGCGCTCGCGCCTTTTTTGCAGCGCTTGCACCAGCGCGCCCTGCACCGCGCCACCCCGCGCCGCTGGCGCCTGGCCATGCTGCTCTTGGTGGCCCAGCATGAGCTCTCCCTGGCGCGGCAGAACCTGGCCGCCGGCCAGCGCGCACTGGCCTGGCACTGGCTGTGGCAAGCCCGCTTGGCCTGGCGCCACAAACGCTGGTGGGCCACGGCGGCGCTGTGCCTGCTGCCCGTGCGCTGGAGCGACGGGCTGCACAGTTGGCTGGCGCTGCGCAGCCGCCAGGGCCGCATCACCCCCACACCCACACCTGCCCCATGAGCATGCACACCCACCTGGCCAAGTCCACCCCTGCCCCACTGGCGCCCGGCCGCAGCGGGCCGCTGCTGTCCATCGTGATCAAGTCCCTCAACGAGGCCAACAACATAGAGGCCACCCTGAACAGTGTGCTGGTGGCCAGCCGTGGCTTGGACGCCGAGGTGGTGCTGGCCGACTCTTTGTCCAGCGACCACACCACCTCGCTGGCCAGCGCCTACCCGGTGCGCGTGGTGCAGCTGGCGCACGCGCAAGAGCGGTGCTGCGGCATTGGGCCGCAACTGGGCTTTCAGCACGCGCGCGGCGAGTTCATTTATCTGATGGACGGCGACATGCAGCTGTGCACTGGCTTTTTGGCCCAAGCCCTGGACTTCATGCAGCGCCACACCGAGGTGGCCGGGCTGGGCGGGCGCGTGCGTGAACTCAACCAAGACAGCCTGGAGTACCGCGCCCGCAACGAGCAGGTGGCCAGCCACCAGCGCCCGGGCCCGGTAGACAGGCTGGACGGCGGGGGCCTGTACCGCCGGCGGGCCATTGAATCGGTGGGCTATTTTTCCAACCGCAACCTGCACAGCTACGAAGAGTTGGAACTGGCCCTGCGCCTGCGCCTGGCCGGCTGGACACTGTGGCGCCTGGCCGAGGACGCGGTCACCCACCAGGGCCACGATGCGCCGCCCTATGAGCTCTTGCGCAGGCGCTGGCGCTCGGGCTACATCTTCGGTTTGGGCGAGCTGCTGCGCGCCAGCCTGCACGACACGCGCCGCCTGCAGGCCTTGCTGCGCCTCAAAGAGCTGCGCCTGTATGCAGGGGTGTGGCTGGGCTGGTTGGTGCTGGTGCTGAGCGCGCTGCTGCCCCTGCCCGCGCTGGCCCAGGCGACTGTGCTGCCCGCCCTGCTGCTGGCGCCCGTGGCCACCATGGCCTGGCGCAAGCGTTCGTGGCAGCGCGGCGTGTATGCGCTGATCTCCTGGAACCTGCACGCCGCCGCCCTGCTGCGCGGCCTGCTCAGGCGCCAGCGCCCGCCCACCGAGCAGGTGGCCAGCCGGGTGCTGCACGATGGCGCGCCGCACCAGCCCGCCCCAGCACCTAAGGCGCACGGAACCCTTGGAACCCTCAGAGCGGCCACATCGTCTCAGGCGCTGCATGGCCCACAGGTCAGCCCTGAGCAAGCCCCCACACATGGGCCAGCCACGCCTGCGGCCAGCAGCCCCCAAACCGCCTGAGCCCATGACCTTCACCGGCCTTCAAATGATGCGCTGGTTGGCCGCCATGCTGGTGGCCGTGATGCACATCACCCAAGCTCTGTCGGTGCACCTGACGGGCCAGGGCCACAACCACTACTGGGGTCAGGGTTCGGCGGGGGTGGACATTTTCTTTGTCATCAGCGGCTTTGTCATGGGCATCACCACGCCGGCTGCAGCGGCCAGCGGGGCCGAGCGGGCGCAGCAAGCCTGGCATTTTTTAAAGCGCCGCCTCATTCGGGTGCTGCCGCTGTATTGGATGTACACCGGGCTCAAGGTGGCGCTGCTGGCCGCCGTGCCCACCATGGCCAGCCACTTCAGCCTGGACGCGGCCCACCTGGCTGCCTCCTTGGCGTTTGTGCCCTGGCTCAGCCCCTGGGGCGAGGTGCAGCCGGTGCTGCCCGTGGGCTGGACGCTGAACTTTGAGATGCTGTTTTACGCGCTGTTCGCGCTGGCCATGCTGCTGGGCGCGCCCAGGCTGGGGCTGTGCTTGGCGGTGTTTTGGCTGCTCATGGGATGGGCCCAATGGGGCAGCGCCGCCACGGCGGTGAATTTTTGGGGCTCCAGCATCACCTTGGAGTTTGTCGCCGGGGTGGGCCTGGCGCGCCTGCACACGCTGCAAAGTCATTGGCGCTGGCGGCCCATCCCGCCAGAAGCCGGTCTGCTCGCCGCCTGCCTGGGCCTGGTGCTGATGTTCGGTGTGCCCTGGAGCGCCGACGACGACCGCTTTTTAAGCTGGGGCTTGGCGGCCACGCTCTTGGTGGCCGGCGCCATTTGGATGGAGCCCTGGCTCCAGCAGTTGCGCGCCACCAAGGCTTTTCAGACCCCCATCGCCGCGCTGGTGTTTTTGGGCGACGCCTCTTTTTCCATCTACCTCTCGCACACCTTTGTGGCGCCTGGCGTGGTGCGCGCTGCCGTCCAGCTGGGGCTGGCCCGCCCCACCGCCGTGGGCCTGCTGGCCGCGCTGTGTGTGCTGCTGGCGGGCGGCTTGTCTTACGCCCTGCTGGAGCGCCCCATGACGCGCCAGCTCTTGCGCGGGCTCATGCGCCCACGCCTCTTGGCGCCCGCTCAGCCCACCCACCAAGACCACCCTGACCACCGGACTGCCCCCCATGCCCCCTGAGCGCAAGAACACCCACCCGCCTTTCATTTACATCGCCTGCCCGTGGACGCCCAAGGGCGGTGGCATGTTCAAGGTGGCCGACTACCTGATTCAAAGCCAGGACCCCAGGCGCCCTGGCAGCCATGACGGTCACAGCCCACCGCAGGCCCAGCTGCGGCCACTGGACACCCGGGGTCCAGGGTCGGCCGCCAGTTCAATGCGGGTGCTGGCCGGGGCCTTGGTGCGGCTGCTCCAAGGCCGGCTGCAGGGCCAGCTGGCGGGGGTGCATGTGAACATGGCCGAGCGACTGAGCCTGGTGCGCAAAAGCGCGGTGGTGCTCTGCTGCCGCGCCCTGGGCCTGCCGGTGGTGCTGCATCTTCACGCGGCCCAGCTGCACTCCTTTTACCGCGCCTTGCCCCGCTTGGCGCAAGCGCTCACGCGCAGAGTATTTAGCCTCGCCGACTGCTGCGTGGTGCTGGGCGAGACCAGCCGGCGCTTTGTGACCGAGGAGCTGGGCGTGCCTGCGGCGCGCGTGCGGGTGCTGATCAACGGCGTGCCTGCGGCTGCGGCCCCAAGGCGCATCCCAGGGCGAGTGCAGCATGTGCTGTTTGTGGGCAATTTATCGGCCCGCAAAGGCGTGCCCGAACTGCTGGCAGCGCTGGCCTTGCCCGGCTGGGATGCAGACCACACCCGTGTGAGCTTGCTGGGCGGC
>CANHKH010000007.1 GCA_947460165.1 Comamonadaceae bacterium | reverse complement strand
TCTCGTACTCGGCCGTGGGAATGCCGTGGCGCTTCATGAAGGCTTTGGAAAAAGCCTTGGAGCTTTCCAGCTGCGCGGCCGCCTGGGTGGGGCCAAATACGCGCAAGCCATGGGCGCGGAACTCGTCCACGATGCCTGCGGCCAGCGGCTGCTCTGGGCCCACCACCGTCAGTCCAATGCCATTGGCCTGCGCCCATTGCCTGAGCTCCACCACGCCCGTGATGGGCAGATTCTGCAGCCGCCCGTCCAGGGCTGTGCCGCCATTGCCTGGCGCCACAAAAATACCCTGCGCCTTGGGGGATTGAGACAATTTCCAGGCCAGGGCGTGCTCGCGGCCACCGCCTCCGACTACCAATACTTTCATTGAATTCCTTAGGTTCTTGTAGGTCTTGTTCTGCGCGCCAACAAAGGGCTCAGAGCGCGAGGTCGGCGTTGTGATAGACCTCTTGCGTGTCGTCCAGGTCTTCCAAGACATCCAGCAGTTTTTGCATTTTTTGCGCGCTCTCGCCCGCCATCTCAATGCTGTTGTCAGCCCGCATGGTGACTTCGGCCACCTCGGGCTTGAGGGCGGCGGCGTCCAAGGCGGCTTTGACGGTCTCAAAGTCGGCGAAAGCGCACAGCACTTCCATGCTGCCGTCCTCGTGGGTGAGCACGTCGTCGGCGCCGGCTTCCAAGGCCACTTCCATCAGGCGGTCTTCACTCACACCTGGGGCAAAAATAAACTGGCCCACATGCTTGAATTGAAAGGCCACCGAGCCTTCGGTGCCCATGTTGCCACCATGCTTGGAAAAAGCGTGGCGGACCTCGGCGACGGTGCGCACGCGGTTGTCGGTCATGCAGTCCACGATGATGGCCGCCCCGCCTATGCCGTAGCCTTCGTAGCGGATTTCTTCGTACTGCATGCCTTCGAGGTTGCCGGTGGCCTTGTCAACGTTGCGCTTGATGTTGTCGGCCGGCATGTTGGCGGCCTTGGCCTTGTCAATGGCCAGGCGCAGGCGCGGGTTCATGTGGATGTCGCCGCCACCGGCGCGGGCCGCCACAATGATTTCTCGGGTGATGCGGGTCCAAATCTTGCCCCGCTTGTCATCTTGGCGGCCCTTGCGGTGCTGAATATTCGCCCATTTGCTGTGTCCGGCCACGAAGAATCCTCTTGTCGAGAGTGAATTGAATTAACCTTAAGCTTGGCATTTTACTTTTCGCCCAACCCTGCCCTGGAGAACGCATGGCCGAGCCGCTCTTGATCGCCAAAAACGCCCATTCTGCCTGCCACATGTTGCCCGAGTTGGCCAACCGGCACGGCCTCATCACAGGCGCCACCGGCACGGGCAAAACCGTGACCTTGCAGGCCCTGGCTGAAAAATTTTCACAAATAGGCGTGCCTGTCTTCATGGCCGACGTCAAGGGCGACCTCACCGGCATCAGCCAGCCCGGCCAGCCAAGTGACAAGCTCAAAGCGGTGCTCACCGAGCGGGGGCTGGACTTGCCCGCGCCCCAGGGCTGCCCCACGCAGCTGTGGGACGTCTTTGGCGAGCAAGGCCAC
Organism: Comamonadaceae bacterium; assembly: GCA_947460165.1. Classification (GTDB taxonomy): domain Bacteria; phylum Pseudomonadota; class Gammaproteobacteria; order Burkholderiales; family Burkholderiaceae_C; genus Polaromonas. The sequence goes on along the minus strand of CANHKH010000007.1, from coordinate 22,567 downwards.
CCGGTGCGAGCCACCATTTCTGACATGGGGCCTTTGCTGCTGGGCCGCATGCTGGGCCTGAACGAGACACAAAGTGGCGTGCTCAACATGGTCTTCAAAATCGCCGACGATCAGGGCCTGCTGCTGCTGGACCTCAAAGACCTGCGCGCCATGCTGCAGCATGTGGGCGAAAACGCCCGCGACTTCACCACCGAATATGGCAACGTGAGCGCGGCCAGCGTGGGCGCGATTCAGCGCGGCCTGTTGCAGTTGGACAGCCAGGGCGGAGGCGTTTTTTTTGGCGAGCCCATGCTCAACATCGACGACTTCATGCAAACCGATGCGGCCGGACACGGCATGCTCAACGTGCTGGCGGCCGACAAATTGCTCAACTCGCCGCGCCTGTATGCCACTTTTTTGCTGTGGATGCTCTCGGAGGTCTACGAGCGCCTGCCCGAGGTGGGCGACCTGGACAAGCCCAAGCTGGTGTTCTTTTTTGACGAGGCGCACCTGCTCTTTAACGAGGCGCCCAAGATTCTTTTAGAGCGCATTGAGCTGGTGGTGCGGCTGGTGCGCTCCAAGGGCGTGGGCGTCTACTTTGTGACGCAAAACCCGCTGGACATTCCCGACTCGGTGCTGGCCCAGCTGGGCAACCGCGTGCAGCACGCCTTGCGCGCCTACACCCCGCGCGATCAAAAAGCCGTCAAGGCCACGGCCGAGACCATGCGCGCCAAACCCGGGCTGGACATTGCCAGCGCCATCACCGAGTTGGCCGTGGGCGAGGCCTTGGTCAGCCTGCTGGACACCAAGGGCAGGCCGGGCATTACGGAGCGGGCCTTTGTGGCGCCGCCGGCGAGCTTGCTGGGCCCCATCAGTGCGGCCCAGCGCCAAGCCTTGCTGAGCAACTCCCTGGTGGCCGGGGTCTATGAAAAAACCGTGGACCGGGAATCCGCCCATGAGTTGCTGACGGCCCGCGCAGGCCAAGCCACGGCAGCTGCCGCTCCACAAGGCAGCGCCCCCACCAGTGCTTCCGCGCTGGGCGGTCTTGGCGAGTTGGTGTTTGGCAAAACCGGCCCGCGTGGCGGCCAGACCGAGGGCCTGGCGCAAACCCTGGCCAAGTCGGCCGTGCGCAGCATTGGCAGCGCGGTGGGGCGCGAGATCATTCGCGGCGTGTTGGGCAGCTTGCTGGGCGGCAGGCGCCGCTGAAGCTTGGGTCTGTGGTCGCCAGGTCTTGGGCGAAAATCCCCCTTTGCCCCAGACCTGTGAGCCCGCCCGTGTTTTTGACCGCCGCCCTGTACAAATTTGCCAGCCTGCCCGATTTCGCCGAATGGCGCGGGCCGCTGTTTGATTTTTGCCAGGCGCGCGAGATCAAGGGCACGCTGCTGCTGGCAGCCGAGGGCATCAACGGCACGGTGGCCGGCCCCGAGGCCAGCGTGCGCGCCCTGCTCGCGCATCTGCGCGCAGACCCACGGCTGGCCAGCTTGGAGCACAAAGAGTCATGGAGCGCCAAGGAGCCCTTTTACCGGCTCAAGGTCAAGCTCAAAAAAGAAATCGTCACCCTGGGGGTGGACGGGATAGACCCCAACCGCATGGCCGGCCAGTACGTCAAACCCGAGGACTGGAACCAACTCATCCAAGACCCGGCGGTGGTGCTCATAGACACCCGCAACGACTACGAGGTGAAGGTGGGCAGCTTTGAGGGCGCCATCAACCCCGCCACCAGCAGCTTTTCGCAGCTGCCCGAGTGGGTGGCAGAGCAAATGCTGCCCGGGGGCTGTCTGGCTCCGAAAGACGGCAAAGCGCCCCGGGTGGCCATGTTCTGCACAGGCGGCATTCGCTGCGAAAAATCCACCGCCTTCATGCGCACCCAAGGTTTTGACGAGGTCTACCACCTGCAAGGCGGCATCCTCAAGTACCTGGAAACCGTCAAACCCGAGCAAAGCACCTGGCTGGGCGAATGCTTTGTGTTCGACGAGCGTGTCTCGGTGGGCCACGACCTTCAACCCGGCCACTTTGTGCTGTGCCGTTCCTGCCGCCACCCCTTGAGCGAGGCCGACAAGCTTTCACCGCAGTACGAGGCCGGCGTGAGCTGCCCGCGCTGCCATGACAGCTTGAGCCCCGAGCAGCGCCGCAGCTTTGCCGAGCGACAGCGGCAAATCGAGCTGGCGCAATCCCGGCAAGAGCGGCACATTGGCGTGCCGCGCGGGCGCAAACCGCCAGCGCCAGCGGACGAGTAAATACCGCGCTGGCTGGCCGCACCGCCAGAACCAGCCGCAGCAACCCATTCAGGCTCGTCAAAAAACCCCGCCAGGTGGCCCTGGCAGGGTTTTGAGGGCTTGGCCAAGGCCGCGCCTGAGCTAGAGGCAGCCGTCAATCAGCCGGCAGTCGCCTCTTCAGGCTCTGGCTTGGCCTTGCCTTCTTTTTTAGGCAGGGGCTGGATGTCCAGCACCACCTCGCCGGTTTCCACGCCTTTGTCGTCTTTGCTGAGTGTGACGTCCACCGTCAGGCGTCCACCATCGACCAGCTTGCCAAACAGCAACTCGTCGGCCAGGGCCCGGCGAATGGTGTCTTGGATCAGGCGTTGCATGGGGCGCGCGCCCATGAGCGGATCGAAGCCTTTTTTGGCCAGGTACTTGCGCAAAGCGTCGGTGAAGGTGACGTCCACCTTTTTCTCGGCCAACTGCTGCTCGAGCTGCAGCAAGAACTTGTCAACCACCCGCAAAATCACCGTTTCATCCAGCGGCTTGAAGCTGACCATGGCATCCAGGCGGTTGCGGAACTCGGGCGTGAACAGGCGCTTGATGTCGGCCATTTCGTCGCCCGCCTCGCGCGGGTTGGTGAACCCGATGGCCGACTTGTTCATGGTCTCGGCGCCTGCATTCGTCGTCATCACGATGATGACGTTGCGGAAATCGGCCTTGCGACCGTTGTTGTCGGTCAGCGTGCCGTGGTCCATGACCTGCAAGAGCACGTTGAAAATGTCCGGGTGGGCTTTTTCAATCTCGTCGAGCAGCAGCACGCAATGCGGCTTTTTGGTCACCGCCTCGGTCAGCAAGCCGCCCTGGTCAAAACCCACATAACCGGGAGGCGCGCCAATCAAGCGGCTCACGGCATGGCGCTCCATGTACTCGGACATGTCAAAGCGCATGAGCTCAATGCCCATGATGTAGGCCAGTTGCTTGGCCGCTTCGGTTTTGCCCACGCCGGTGGGGCCTGAGAACAAGAATGAACCAATGGGCTTGTCGGTTTTGCCCAGGCCGGAGCGCGCCATTTTGACGGCGCTGGCCAGCACGTCCAGGGCCTTGTCTTGACCGAACACCACGCTTTTGAGGTCGCGCTCCAAGGTCTTGAGCTTGCCGCGGTCGTCGTTGGACACATTGGCCGGGGGAATGCGGGCGATCTTGGCCACAATTTCCTCGACCTCGGTCTTGCTGATGGTCTTTTTGCGCTTGGAAGGCGGCAAGATGCGCTGGGCAGCGCCGGCCTCGTCAATCACATCAATGGCTTTGTCAGGCAGGTGGCGGTCGTTGATGTACTTGGCGCTCAACTCGGCCGCTGCTTGCAGGGCCGCCAAGGCGTACTTGACGCTGTGGTGCTCTTCAAAGCGGGACTTCAAGCCCTTGAGGATTTCCACGGTCTCGGCCACGCTGGGCTCGACCACATCGACCTTTTGGAAACGGCGCGACAAAGCTGCGTCTTTTTCAAAAATACCTCGGTACTCGGTGAAGGTGGTGGCACCAATGCACTTGAGCTGGCCCGAACTGAGCGCGGGCTTGAGCAGGTTGGACGCATCGAGCGTGCCGCCCGAGGCGGCACCCGCGCCAATCAAGGTGTGGATTTCGTCAATGAACAGCACCGCGTTGGGCCTGTCTTTGAGCGACTTGAGCACGCCTTTCAAGCGCTGCTCAAAGTCACCCCGGTATTTGGTGCCAGCCAGCAAAGCGCCCATGTCCAGCGAATACACCTGCGCGTCGCCCAAGATCTCGGGCACGTCTTTTTGGGTGATGCGCCAGGCCAGGCCCTCGGCAATGGCGGTTTTGCCCACACCCGCCTCGCCCACCAGCAGCGGGTTGTTTTTGCGGCGGCGGCACAAAATTTGAATCACCCGCTCCACCTCAAACTCGCGGCCAATGAGCGGGTCTATCTTGCCGGCCAAGGCCAATTGGTTGAGGTTTTGGGTGTACTGCTCCAGCGGGGAGGCTTTTTCGTTCTTCTCGGCCGTCTCTTCGTTGTCGGCCGCGCTCTCACCGGCCTTGGTGGGCTCGGGGGGATCGCTCTTTTTGATGCCGTGGGCAATGAAATTGACCACGTCCAGCCGCGTCACGCCCTGCTGGTGAAGGTAGTAGACGGCGTGCGAGTCTTTTTCGCCAAAGATGGCCACCAACACATTGGCGCCTGTGACCTCTTTTTTGCCGTTGCCGGTGGACTGCACATGCATGATGGCGCGCTGGATCACGCGCTGAAAACCCAGCGTCGGCTGGGTGTCCACGTCGTCCGTGCCGGCAACCTGGGGGGTGTTGTCCTTGATGAAGTTGGACAGCGACTTGCGCAAATCGTCCACATTGGCCGAACAGGCCCTGAGGACCTCGGCGGCGCTGGGGTTGTCCAGCAGGGCCAACAACAGGTGTTCGACCGTGATGAATTCATGGCGCTGCTGGCGCGCTTCGACAAAGGCCATGTGCAAGCTGACTTCTAGTTCTTGGGCAATCATTGATCTTCCTTTCGGCTTGCGTCGTGTAACGGGGTATGAGGGTCAGATGGGGGCGTTTGTCACAATTCAAGCGGCTCGCAGATGCATTGCAAAGGGTGGCCGTTTTTGCGAGAGGCTTCAGTGACCTGATCGACCTTGGTGTTGGCCACGTCTTTGGAGAACACGCCACACACACCTTTGCCATCCAAGTGGATCTTGAGCATGATTTGGGTGGCCGTTTCTCGGTCTTTGTTAAAAAATTCCTGAATCACCACCACCACGAACTCCATGGGGGTGTAGTCGTCATTCAAAAGAACCACCTGATACATCTGCGGTGGCAAGACCTTCTCTGGCCTGCGCTCGAGAACCACGGCATCGCCGCCGCCAGGGGGGGCAGGACGCACAGTGGGAAGACCCGGTGGCGTGGGAACTTGGGGTAATTTCGTCGCCATGAAACCATTCTAACGATCATGGCGGCTCTGGGTGCATGAACTCATCAAGGCCTGGGCATCGTCTTGGGATCGAAAGCCCTGTCAACCATGCGGCTGTGAGCTGCAATGGCGCAAAAAAATCACAATAGTTGACATTGCAGCTGTTTTTCAATGGGGCTGGGCAATGCAAGCTCACCTCTGGGCGGGTGCTCGGCTTTTGTCGATGCGATTGAAATTGCTAAATAATGCACATCAATCCCAACCAGGGCCTTTGCAGCCCCCCTCTGTCCCAATGACTACAACCCACTTTTTGCCCAGCACCAGGCGCTGGCTGCTGGCAGCCCTGGCCAGTGCCCTGTGCACCAGCGGCTGGGCCGACCAGCGGCCACAGCTGGAATTGCCGCGCCTGACGCTGTCGGCCGGCATGCACCTGATTCAGGCCCAGGTGGCAGCCACACCCGAGCAGCGCTCCACCGGGCTGATGTTCCGCACCGAAATGCCGGCCAACGAAGGCATGCTGTTTGTGTTTGAGCAAGCCAGCCAACAGTGTTTTTGGATGAAAAACACATTGATTCCACTGACGGCGGCCTTTGTGGCCGACGACGGCACCCTGGTCAACCTGGTGGACATGAAGCCGCAGAGCCTGGATTCGCACTGCTCTAGTGCGCCGGTGCGCTATGTGCTGGAAATGAACCAAGGCTGGTTTGCCAAGCGCGGCATCAAGGCCGGTTTCAAACTCAAGGCCAGCGTGTTTCGCTGAAAAAGGCTGCGAAGCCCCAGCTCAAGCCAGCCAGTTTTGAAGCTTCAAGCCCGGCACCTGGGCAAAAGCAGCATCTGCGCTGACCAAGGTGGCATTGCAACGCATGGCCTGCGCCGCGATCAGCAAATTGTTGGGCCCCAGCGGTGTACCCCGAGATTCAAGCGTGTGCCTGAGCTGGCCGTACACGGGCGCATCGGCTTCTTCCAGCGGCATGACCTTGAGGCTGCGCATGTGCAGCTCATAGGCGCGTTGCAAACGCACATTGGGGCGTTTGCTCAAGCCAAACAGCAGCTCGCACTGCACCACGATGCTGGTGCATAAATCAATGTCAGGTTGCGCCTTGAGGACCTCCACCGCACGGCGAGCCGCCAAGCCGTCGGCTTCCATCATCATGTGGCTGATGATGTTCGTGTCTAGCAAAAAGGCCGTCATGGGCCCAGCTCAATGTCGTCCAGCGGCAGCAGGCCCTCGTCCACATCTGGAAAAGCCTCATCGCAGGCGCCAAGTTTTTTAATTTCATCCAAAGCCATCAACAAGGCCGCCGCCGAGCCGCGCTGCGGCCAGGCTGCCACGGGTTCCAGCACCAGGGTGTTGCCCACTTTTTTCATGATGACCTCCTGGGCGTCAAACTCAAACTCGCGCGGAATGCGCACCGCTTGGTTGGCCCCGTTGCGAAACAGCCGCACTTGGCGGGCCGCATCGGCAGGAGCCTCAGGCTGCGAATCAAGCTCGCTGTTCACCCGATAAACGGCTGATTTTTCGCGCGCAGTCAGAACAGTGGCAACCATGGTCGACCCCTCAAGTTGATGAATTAGTTTAGCATATGGCAAGCCTATGCGATAGGGATTGCGTCGCAACATGGTGCGATATGGTGTCTTTGAGGGCTTGTCAGGCAAGCTCACTGCGCTGCGCTGACGCAAAAAACTCAAGTCATGCCGCACGCGGCATTCATGCTGATCGAACGCCCAAGAAAAAAGCCACCCTCAGGTGGCTTTTTTCATGGGCAGCTGGCGTTGCTCAGACGGCCGCGCCTGCGAGCAAGTCATTGAAGGTCTTGCTCGGCCGCATCACGGCCGCGAGCTTGTCCATGTCGGGCTTGTAGTAGCCGCCAATGTCCACGGGATGGCCTTGCACGGCCTGCAGTTCGGCCAAGATGACGGCTTCTTTGTCGCCCAACTGCTGGGCCAAGGTGGCGAACTTGGCGGCCAACTCGGCGTCCTCCGTCTGCGCGGCCAACTCTTTCGCCCAATACAGAGCGATGTAGAACTGGCTGCCTCGGTTGTCCAACTCACCGGTCTTGGGTGACGGGTTTTTGCGGTTGTCCAGCAAGTGACCGGTCGCTGCGTCCAGGGTTTTAGCCAGCAGCTTGGCGCGTGGGTTTTTGTTTTTGAGGCCCAGGTCTTCAAAAGACACCGCCAGCGCCAAGAACTCGCCCAGGCTGTCCCAGCGCAGGTGGTTTTCTTCCACCAGTTGCTGCACGTGCTTGGGAGCCGAGCCACCGGCGCCGGTTTCGTACATGCCGCCGCCTGCCATCAAGGGCACGATGGACAGCATCTTGGCCGAGGTGCCCAGTTCCATGATGGGGAACAGGTCGGTGAGGTAGTCGCGCAAGATGTTGCCCGTGGCACTGATGGTGTCCAGGCCGCGGGTGACGCGCTCCAGGGTGTAGCGCATGGCGCGCACCTGGCTCATGATTTGAATTTCCAGCCCGGCGGTGTTGTGCTCGTGCAGGTACATCTTGACCTTGGTGATGACCTGGGCCTCGTGCGGACGGTAGGGGTCCAACCAAAAGACCACGGGCATGCCCGAGTTGCGGGCGCGGTTGACGGCCAGCTTGACCCAGTCGCGGATGGCCGCGTCTTTGACCTCGCACATGCGCCAAATGTCGCCCTGCTCCACGTCTTGGCTGAGCAGCACCTCGCCAGTGTCCAGGTCGGTGATGTTGGCCACGCCGTCTTCGGCAATTTCAAAGGTTTTGTCATGCGAGCCGTATTCCTCGGCCTGCTGGGCCATCAGCCCCACGTTGGGAACCGTGCCCATGGTCTTGGGGTCAAACGCGCCGTGCCACTTGCAAAAGTTGATCATCTCTTGGTAGATGCGGGCAAAGGTCGACTCGGGCATGACGGCTTTGACGTCTTTCAAACGGCCATCGGCGCCCCACATCTTGCCGCCGTTGCGGATCATGGCCGGCATGGAGGCGTCGACAATGATGTCGTTGGGCGAGTGGAAGTTGGTGATGCCTTTGGACGAATCCACCATCGCCAGCTCAGGCCGGTTCTCGTGGCAGGCGTGCAGGTCGCGCTTGATCTCGTCTTGCTGGCTTTGCGGCAGCTTGGCGATTTTGTTGTAGAGGTCGACCATGCCGTTGTTGACGTTCACGCCCAGCTCGTCAAACAGCTTGCCATGCTTGGCAAACGCCTCTTTGTAGAAAATTTTGACGCAATGGCCAAACACGATGGGGTGCGAGACCTTCATCATGGTGGCCTTGACGTGCAGCGAGAACATCACGCCGGTTTTGCGGGCGTCCTCGATTTCTTTTTCATAGAACTCCTGCATGGCTTTTTTGCTCATGAACATGCTGTCAATGACCTCGCGGTCCAGCAAGGCCACCTCGGGCTTGAGCACCACGGTTTTGCCGGAGCGGGTGATCAGCTCCATCTTGACGCGGCGGGGGCGGTCCAGGGTCATGGACTTTTCACCATGGTAGAAATCACCGTGGTGCATGTGCGAGACGTGAGAGCGCGAGGCCTGGCTCCATTCGGCCATGCTGTGTGGGTTTTTGCGGGCGTATTCCTTGACGGCGCGGGGCGCGCGGCGGTCGGAGTTGCCCTCGCGCAGCACCGGGTTCACGGCCGAGCCCAGGCATTTGCCGTAGCGCAGCTTGATGGCTTTTTCTTCGTCGGTTTTGGGGTTGTCCGGGTAGTCCGGCACCTTGTAGCCCTTGGCTTGGAGCTCTTTGATGCAAGCGACCAGCTGCGACACCGAGGCGCTGATGTTGGGCAGCTTGATGATGTTGGCGTCTGGCCTGAGGGTCATTTTGCCCAGCTCGGCCAAGTCGTCAGCCACGCGCTGGTCTTCGCTCAGGTGCTCAGGGAAAGTGGCCAACACGCGGGCGGCCACTGAAATATCACGGGTGCTGACCTCCACGCCTGCAGGGGCGGCAAAGGTGCGGATGATGGGCAAAAAAGCGCTGGTGGCCAACAAAGGCGCTTCATCGGTCAGGGTGTAGATGATGCTGGGGGTGCTGGGGCTGGAGGTGTTCATGGTGTGGCTGATCCTTTGTCTCTAAAAAATCGCAGGGGGCAAGAGTCGGTGCTGCTCCGCGCGATGGTGCTGGATTTTGCTTTCAAAGCTCAGAGCTTGAAGCCGTTTTTGAACTGGAATCCCGTATTGCGAAATATGAACCGGGTTTCACGCAAATTTTTTCGACCTTTGCCTCAAGCAGGCCAAAAAAAACCCGGTGAAACGGTCACCGGGTCGGGTGGGAGCTGGGGCGATCAGCCGAAGTTCTTTTCTGCAAAAGACCAGTTCACCAGTTTGTCAAAGAAAGTTTCAACAAACTTGGGGCGCATGTTGCGGTAGTCGATGTAGTAGGCGTGTTCCCACACGTCCACCGTCAGCAAGGCCGTGTCGGCGGTGGTCAAAGGCGTGCCAGCTGCGCCGGTGTTGACGATGTCGACCGAGCCATCGGCCTTTTTCACCAGCCAGGTCCAGCCCGAGCCAAAGTTGCCCACGGCCGACTTGACAAACGCCTCTTTGAAGGCGGCATAAGTGCCCCACTTGGCATTGATGGCAGCGGCCAGCGCGCCTGTGGGCTCGCCGCCGCCTTGGGGCTTCATGCAGTTCCAAAAGAAGGTGTGGTTCCAGACCTGGGCTGCGTTGTTGTAGACCCCACCGCTGGATTTTTTGACAATTTCCTCCAGAGGCATGGCCTCGAATTCGGTGCCTTTTTGCAGGTTGTTCAGGTTCACCACGTAAGCGTTGTGGTGCTTGCCATGGTGGAACTCCAGAGTTTCCTGGCTGTAGTGTGGGGCCAGGGCATCAATGGCATAGGGCAGGCTGGGCAGGGTGTGTTCCATAAAGTCCTCGTTTTGAAAGTAGGTGACTGAAAACCAAAAAAAGCCATTGTAGGAAGGTTGTGAGAAACCTCGGTCTTGAATCGGCCATGGCTTGCCCGCTTGCGGCTCAGGGCCTCGTTGCCAGCACCTGCACATCGAGTTGGCCGTCTGCCAAAGTGGCCACCAAGGGCTGGCCAGGCTGGGCCTGGGTCGCATGCGTGAGCGCCCTGCCCTGCTCGTCGGCCAGCCAGGCATAGCCGCGCTGCAACACCAGCCGGGGGTCTAGCAATTCCAGCCGCAGTTTGGCCTGAGCCAAGCGGCGATCTTGCGCGGCCAAGGCCTGGTCGCGCCCGCGCGGCAGGGCCTGTGCGCAGCGCTCCACAACCAGGGTTTGGCGCTGCAGGGCCAGCCCCGCCGCATGGGCCAGACCTTGCGCCAACACCTTCAGGCCAGCCCGCTGGTCAGTCACCAAGTGCGATGGCTGGCCCAGCCGAGCCGCCGCCCGGTCCAGGCCCTGTTGGGCGCTTTGGAGCTCGCGCTCCAGGCCCTGCGCCAGCCGATCTTGCAGCAACTCCAGCGCACCCAGCCACACCGCCTGCGGTTGGGCTGCCAGTTCAGCGGCCGCGGTCGGGGTGGGCGCGCGCAGGTCGGCGCAAAAGTCGGCAATGGTGAAGTCGGTCTCGTGTCCCACCCCGCACACCAGGGGCACGGGAGACTGAACGATGAGCCTGGCCAAGGCCTCGTCATTGAAGGACCACAAATCCTCCATGGCGCCACCCCCTCGCACCAGCAAGAGGACATCGACCTCGGCCCGGGCATAAGCCGTGCGCAATGCCTCATGCAACTGAGCCGCTGCCTGCGCCCCCTGCACACTGGCCGGGTACACCACGACTGGGATGTGCGGCGCCCGGCGCCTGAGCGTGCTGAGCACGTCGTGCAGCGCCGCCGCCCCCAAAGAGGTGACCACGCCCAAGGCCCGCGGCATCAGAGGCAGCGGCCGCTTGCGGTCGGCATCGAACAAACCCTCGGCCTGCAGCGTGGCCTTGAGCTGCAAAAACCGCTCAAACAAGTTGCCTTCGCCCGCCTGTTTGAGCGACTCGACCACCAGCTGCAACTCGCCGCGCGGCTCGTAAACGCCCAGGCGACCACGGACTTCCACCAACAGCCCGTCTCGGGGCACAAAATCGAGCAAAGACGCCGCGCGCTTGAACATGGCGCAGCGAATTTGCCCTTGCGCGTCCTTGAGCGTGAAGTAGCAGTGGCCGCTGGCCGCCCGCGTGAAGCTGCTGATCTCGCCCTGAACCGCCACAGGGTTGAAACGCGCCTCCAGGCTGTCGGCCAAGGCCCGCAACAAGGCGCCCACAGCCCAAGCCTGCAGCCCAGATCTGCCAGCTTGTGTCAGGACAGGCTCTGACACGCGCTGGCTACCCTAAAGAATACAAAAAAAGGAATGCGTGTCAGCTTCATTAATTCTTTACCAGGCAAAGCGTAAAAGCTGCCTAAAATTGTGGCAATTTGTTAAAAGCCAAGGTTTAAGCGGGTTTGCAGACGGGTCGGGCCAGTTGGTCACAAAGTTATCCACATGTTCTGTGGGTTGAATCAGCCAGCCAAACAGCGCCAGGGTCAGCCCGCAACGCCAAACCGCATTGCACAGGGCGCAAGGCAAAGCTGACCCATAATTTGTGCCATCTTGCGACAAACCTCACCAAGTAATGATACTAGCCGCCCGCTTGGCGCTGAGCCTGAGGGCACGGCCATGCGTCCCCCCCAGGTAGGCCGGAACTGGCTGGCCACCCACTTGCCCCAGGCTTGGTTGCGCCGCGGTCCACTGAGCTGCGCCTTGTGGCCCTTGTCCATGCTGTACGCCGCCTTGGCGCTTGGCAGGCGCTGGATGTATGACAGCGGCGCCTGGCCCAGCTCCCGCGTGCGCGTGCCCGTGGTGGTGGTGGGCAATGTGGTGGCCGGTGGGTCGGGCAAAACCCCCGTGGTGATGGCGGTGGTCGAGCACCTGCGCGCGCAGGGCTGGCGGCCCGGCGTGGTCTCGCGCGGCCATGGCCGGCTGACACGGGAGGGTCTCGAAGTGCTGCCCGGGCTGTCTGCCCGCGACTGTGGTGACGAGCCTTTGCTGATCCGCCAGCGCTGCCAAGTGCCGGTGTTCGTGGCGCGCCAGCGTGTAGAGGCCACTCAGGCCCTGTTGCAGGCCCATCCAGAGACCACCATTGTGGTGGCCGACGACGGACTGCAACACCATGCACTGGCGCGCGACATCAACATTGCGGTGTTTGACGACCGTGGCACAGGCAACGGCTGGATGCTGCCAGCCGGCCCGCTGCGCGAGCCGTGGCAGCCGGCCCGGGTGAATTTGGTGCTGCACACCGGCCAGCATCCGGCTTTTGCGGGCTTTCAGGCCAGCCGAACTTTGGCCATGCACGGCCAAAGTGCCCAGGGCCAGCGCGTGCCCTTGCACAGCCTGCACAAGCAACGGCTGATGGCCTTGGCAGGCATTGCACAACCTGAGGTATTTTTTGACATGCTGCGCCAGCAAGGGCTGAGGCTTGAGCACACGCTGGCGCTGACCGACCACCACGACTGCCAGGGCCTGGACCTGCTGAGCGAGCCCGGGTGGACGCTGCTATGCACTGAAAAAGACGCCGTGAAACTGTTTCCGCTCTACCCCGACGCCGGCTTGCGGCTGTTGGCCGTGCCGCTGGCGTGCTCGCCCGAGCCGGCTTTTTTGCAGGCCCTGGACGAGCTGCTGGCCCCCCTTCAACATCAGCCGCCTCATCCCTTACCATCGCCCCATGGACACCCGACTTCTTGAACTGCTGGTCTGCCCCGTCACCAAGGGGCACCTGGAATACGACAAACTCAAGCAAGAGTTGATCTCACGCAGCGCACGGCTGGCCTACCCCGTGCGCGACGGCCTGCCCGTGATGCTGGAGAGCGAAGCGCGCACGCTCAGCGACCAAGAGCTGGGCCTGTGACAAAGGCAGTGGCGGCATGAGTTTTACTGTGCTGATTCCAGCGCGCCTGGCTTCTTCGCGCCTGCCCCACAAACCCCTGGCCGACATTGCCGGTCTGCCCATGGTGGTGCGGGTGGCCCAGCGCGCCTTGCTCAGCCTGGCCAGCCGCTGCGTGGTGGCGGCCGACAGCCCCGCCATCGTGCAAGCCTGCGCAGACCACGGCGTGCAAGCCGTGCTGACCCGCAGCGACCATCCCAGCGGCAGCGACCGCTTGGCCGAGGCCTGCAGCCTGCTGGGGCTGGGCCCGAACGAGGTGGTGCTCAATGTACAAGGCGACGAGCCGCTGATTGAGCCCGCCCTCATCAACGCCGTGGCCACCTTGCTGGCCGAACGCCCAGACTGCGCCATGAGCACAGCCGCGCACCCCATCTCCAGCTTGGCAGACTATCTCAACCCCAATGTGGTCAAGGTGGTGTTGGACGCCCGGGCCACCGCGCTTTACTTCAGCCGCGCGCCCATGCCTTGGGGCCGTGACCACGAGGGCCGCGCCTGGTGGCTGGAGCCCGGCTGCACGGACCCCGCGCCCCTGCGCCATGTGGGTCTGTACGGCTATCGGGTGGGCTTTTTGCAGCAGTTTCCGCACCTGCCGCAAGCCCCCATGGAGAGGCTTGAATCCCTGGAACAATTGCGGGCGTTGTGGCACGGCCACCGCATTGCCGTGCATGTGACAGACCATGCCCCCGGGCCTGGGGTGGACACGCCAGAGGACCTCGAGCGTGTCCGGCGCCTGCTGACACCCTGACCATGCCCAGCTTGTAAGCTGAGGTGAAAGGGGTGCGTGATATTCTCTTTCCAAGCAATATGTGACACTTTGCAACAGGCTCGCTTGACCCGTCAAGGACGGCGTGCGTGCTCAATCAGTGGCTGATGGCCACTTGCACACAATAACTACATCAAGGACATCCATGAGACTTATTTTGTTGGGCGCGCCTGGCGCGGGCAAAGGCACCCAAGCGAGCTTTCTGTGCCAAAAATACGGCATTCCGCAAATCTCCACCGGTGACATGCTGCGCGCTGCGGTCAAAGCCGGCACGCCACTGGGCCAACAGGCCAAAGCAGTCATGGATTCGGGAGGACTGGTCAGTGACGAGTTGATCATCAACTTGGTCAAAGAACGCATCAGCCAGCCAGACTGCGCCCAGGGCTTTTTGTTTGATGGTTTTCCCCGCACCATCCCCCAGGCCGACGCCATGAAAGCCGGAGGCGTGAAGATCGACTACGTGCTTGAAATCGATGTGCCTTTTGACGCCATCATTGAGCGCATGAGCGGGCGCCGCTCGCACCCCGCCTCGGGGCGCATCTATCACCTCAAATTCAACGCCCCCAAGGTCGACGGCCTGGACGACGTGACCGGCGAGCCCTTGGTGCAGCGCGACGACGACAAAGAAGAGACCGTGCGCAAGCGCCTGGACGTCTACAGCGCGCAAACCCGCCCTTTGGTGGACTACTACTCCAAATGGGCCGCTATTGAGCCGGACTTGGCACCCAAGTACCGTGCCATCAGCGGCATGGGCAGTGTGGAAGAGATCACCGCCCGCGCTTTGTCCGCTCTGGCCCACTGAAACAGGCGGCTCAGCGTGGCCGACACAGCTGATGTAAAGGCCCGGTTCAAAGAAGCTGCATGGCAGCCACGAATGACTGCACCGCATGGCGAACTTGACAAGTTGACAAGTTGACAAGTTAATCCTTATGATGAGACTTCAGTCATGAAGACCGGAGTCATCCATGCAAACCATTCAAGTCGGCGAGTTCAAAGCGCGTTTTTCCGAAATGATGGATTGCGTTCGCGAGGGTCAAACCATTGTGGTGGCCTACGGCCGCAACCAAGAAAAAGTGGCGGCACTCATCCCCTATGCCCAGCTTGCAGTGGGCGCTCCCCGCAGCTTGGGCACGCTGGCCAAGGTGGCCAGTGTGGCTTTTTCCGAAGACTTTGAGCTCACAGACGCTGAGCTCTTGGGCGCATGAAGCTGCTGCTCGACACCCATGCGCTGATCTGGGCCATCGTTTCCCCCCAGCACCTGTCTGCGGCGGCAGTACAAGCCGTGACCAACCCTGCCCACCAAGTGGCCGCCAGCGCCGTCTCGTTTTGGGAAATCAGCATCAAAGCGGCCCTGGGCAAACTGACGCTGACAGGCACCAGCTGCGAAGCACTGATGGAAGCCGCCGAGCGACAGGGCTTTGAGCTGTTGTCCCTGGACGCCCCCCTGGCCGCCAGCTTCAGTCAACTCCCGCCAGACCCCCAACACCGCGACCCTTTTGACCGGATGTTGGTTTGGCAAGCCATGTCCTTGGGCCTGACCCTGGTCAGCCGAGACCGCAAAATCACCCAGGCCCAGCAGGGGCGGCTCAAGGTGCTGTGGTGATGCCTTGATGCACAGGCCCGGGGCCTGCACAGCTTTGACACCTGCGGCCAGGCATTGTGCGATTGCAACTCATCCCAGAGCAACGCTGGCCAGGCCCATCAACTCCAGCACCAAGGCCAAGCGGGCTTTGACCGGCGACAGGCCAGGATAGGCCGCAAAAAGAGGCAAGGCATCGCTGGCGCCCTCCACCACAAGCCCTTGCGCGCAGCGGCTGGCCCTGCGCACCTGCAGCCCCGCTTGCTGAGCCTGCAGCAGCGCTTTTTCAAGCGATGTGTGCACCGTGCCGTTGCCGGTGGCGGCCACCACCAGGCCCTGCGCGCCCGCTGCCACCAAGGCCGGCACCATCCAAGCCGTGGCCTCGGCGTGGCTGGTCACGATGGCCACTTTGGGCCAGGGACGGCACAAGCTCGCCAGCACCTGCCTTTGCCCCTGGCCCTCGGGCCAGGGGCGTAAAACGCGCAGACCTCCAGCTTCCACCCAGGCCAGCGGCCCCGCATCGCCCGAGCTGAAGGCATCGAGCCGATAGGGGTGGGCTTTGTACACATCCAGCGGGCCGTGGACCGCCCCCGCGCACACGGCCAACACCCCTTTGGCGCCGGGATGGCGGGCCACGGTCACGGCATCCAGCAGGTTTTGCGGGCCATCGGCGCTCAAGGCGGTGGCCGGCCGCATGGCGCAGGTCAGCACCACCGGCTTGGCGGGCGCCAGGAGGGCGTGCAAGAAATAAGCGGTTTCTTCCAAGGTGTCTGTGCCGTGCGTGATGACCACGCCCTGCACCGCATCGTCGTCCAAGAGCTCGGCCACGCGCTGGGCCAAGCAGGCCAAGGTGGCTGCGTCCATGTCTTTGCTGTCGAGCTGGGCGAGCTGCTCCAACTGCAAAGCGCCGGCGGCTTGAGTCAGACCCGGAACCGCCGCCGCCAGCTGCGAAATGTCCAGTTGACCGGCCACGTAAGCCGTGTGATCGGTGGGCGAGGCCGCAGCACCAGCGATGGTGCCGCCTGTGGCGATCACGACGATTTTTCGATTTAAAGACATTTTTTCGATGGCCACTTGTCAATTTCCCCAGGCTGGATAAAAATACATGTACTGTTTATTAAATCAGTGTATTGACTGCGCTCATCGCAAGAGTCGCATCGCACTGGCGTTTGCATCCCAAGAAAGGCCTGCCATGCCCCTGTCCACCGACCTCAGCACCGACAGCCCCAAACTCACAGCGCGCCAACAGCAAATTTTGGAGCTGATCCAAAGCGCCATCGCCAGCACCGGTGCGCCGCCCACCCGCGCCGAAATTGCCAACGAGCTGGGATTCAAGTCGGCCAATGCGGCCGAAGAGCATTTGCAGGCGCTGGCACGCAAAGGCGTGATTGAGCTGGTCAGCGGCACCTCGCGCGGCATACGCTTGCGCAGCGCCACCATGCGCTCGCTCAACGAGTCGCGCATGAAGCAGTTCACGCTGCCGCTGCAAAGTCTGGCCCAACTCGCTCTGCCTCTGGTGGGCCGGGTGGCGGCAGGCAGCCCCATTTTGGCCCAGGAGCACATTGACCAAACTTATCACCTTGAAGCGAGCTTGTTCCAGCGCCAGCCCGACTACCTGCTCAAAGTGCGTGGCATGAGCATGCGCGATGTGGGCATCATGGACGGCGACCTGCTGGCCGTCAAGCAAGCCAAAGAAGCCAGAAATGGCCAAATCGTGGTCGCCCGCTTGGGCGACGAGGTCACCGTCAAACGCTTCAAGCGCACCCACGACACCATTGAATTGCTGCCCGAAAACCCCGACTTCCAAGCCATTGTGGTGCAGCCGGGCGAGCCCTTTGAGATCGAAGGCCTGGCGGTGGGCCTCATTCGCGGGAACCTGCTGATGTGAGGGTCGCTGTGCGCATGCCTGCCTCAGTGCAGCTTTGAAGCTGGGCGCAAGACCGCCCCCCTGCCTGTGACCAAACCCAAATTCAATGCACTGCGTCGCCTCAGCCTTGGCCAGGCTCAAGCCCAGGCCTGCGCCGGCCTGCCCACTTGGGACGCTGTGCGAACGGTGGGGCGTGGCCTCTTGGGGGGACTGCTGGGGGTGTTGATCGATGTGCTGTGGCCTGCACCTGCTGAGGAACCGAGGGACTGAGAACTCAGCGCTGAGGAGCAAAGACGGGGGATTCGGGACTGGGGGCACAATACTGGGATGAACATCGTGATCCTGGACGACTATCAAGATGCTGTGCGCAAGCTCAACTGCGCGGCCAAATTGGATGATTACCCTGCCAAGGTGTACACCAACACGGTCAAAGGCATTGGTCAGCTTTCGGTGCGACTGCGTGATGCCGAGGTGATTGTGCTGATCCGCGAGCGCACCCACATCACCCGCCAGCTGGTGGAAAAACTGCCCAAACTCAAGCTGATTGTGCAAACCGGCAAGGCCGGCAGCCACATTGATGTGCAAGCATGTACCGAGCGAGGCATTGTGGTGGCCGAAGGCACGGGCTCGTCCGTGGCACCGGCCGAGCTGACCTGGGCCTTGATCATGGCCGCCATGCGGCGCATTCCCCAGTACGTGGCCAACCTCAAGCACGGCGCCTGGCAGCAGGCCGGGCTCAAAATGGGCTCCATGCCGCCCAACTTTGGCGTGGGCTCGGTCTTGCGCGGCAAGACCTTGGGCCTGTGGAGCTACGGCAAGATTGGCCAGATCGTGGCCGGTTACGGCAAAGCCTTTGGCATGCGAGTGGTGGTGTGGGGCAGCGCCGAGGCGCGCACACGCGCACAGCTCGACGGCTACGAGGTTTCGGCCAGCAAAACTGAGCTGTTCACCCACAGCGATGTGCTGTGCCTGCTGCTGCGCTTGGCCGACAGCACGCGCGGCTGCGTCTCGCTGGAAGACCTCTCGCTCATGAAACCCACGGCCTTGCTGGTCAACACCTCCCGGGCCGAGTTGATTGAGCCTGACGCCCTGATCGCCGCCCTCAACCGCGGCCGGCCTGGCTTGGCGGCAGTCGACGTGTTTGAGTCCGAGCCCATTTTGCAAGGCCATGCCCTGCTGCGCCTGGAGAACTGCGTGTGCACGCCCCACATCGGCTACGTGGAGCACGACAGTTACGAGTTGTACTTTGGCGCGGCCTTTGACAACGTGGTCAATTTCATTCGCGGCACGCCCACCAACATCGTCAATCCCGGCGCATTGCAGGTGCGCCGCTGAACCAGCGCTGCCAGAGGGCTGGTCAATAATCAGGCCATGTCTTCTACTTTTCACACCATTTCAGTCATTGGCGCTGGCGCCATGGGCCGGGGCATTGCCCAAATGGCCGCACAAGCGGGCAGCCAAGTGCTGCTTTTCGACACCCAGCCCGATGCGGTTCAGCAAGCCATTGCGGCTGTGGGCCAGCAGTGGGACAAGCTCGCGGCCAAGGGCCGGCTGGAGCCCGATCAACTGGCGGCCTACAAGAGCCGCCTCCAAGGCGCGGCTTCACTGGCCGAGCTCAAAGACTGCCAATTGGTGGTGGAAGCCATCGTCGAGCGGCTGGACATCAAACGCACACTTTTTGCCGAACTCGAAGGCATAGTCGCAGCAGATGCCGTGCTGGTCAGCAACACCTCTTCACTCTCAGTCACAGCGATTGCCGCTCAGCTCAAGCACCCGGAGCGGGTGGCAGGCTTTCACTTTTTCAACCCCGTGCCCCTCATGAAGGTGGTCGAGGTGGTGCGCGGCCTCAAAACCCAAGCCAAGGTGCTGGAGCGCCTGACGCAATTTACCCGTGAGTTTGGCCACACCCCGGTGCAAGCGCAAGACACACCGGGCTTCATCGTCAACCATGCGGGCCGCGCCTATGGCACAGAGGCGCTGCGCATTGTGGGTGAAAGCGTGGCCGACTTTGCCACCATTGACCGCATCTTGCGCGACCAAGTCGGCTTCAAGCTCGGCCCCTTTGAGCTGATGGACCTCACCGCCCTGGACGTCTCGCACCCGGTGATGGAGTCCATTTACCAGCAGTACTACCAAGAACCCCGCTACCGGCCCAGCGTCATCACCGCCCAGCGCTTGGCGGGCGGCGTGTTGGGCCGCAAAACCCAAGCCGGCTTTTACAACTACACAGATGGCCAGGTCCAGGTGCCTCCAGAGCCGCCCACCCCGGTGGTGGGCGAGATGCCGCCAGTGTGGGTGTCCACACGGGCCACGCGCCGGGCCGAGCTGTTTCAGTTGCTCAAAAGCCTGGGCGCCACCATTGAAACCGGCCAAAGCCCCTCACCCCAGGCCCTCACGCTGGTGGCCCCCCTGGGCTTTGACATCACCACCGTGGCCGTGGTGGAGCGGCTGGACCCCGCGCGCACCGTGGGCATAGACCTGTTGATTGACGACGCCGCCACCCGCAGGCGCGTGCTCGCCACCAACCCCGCCACCCGCGCCGACATGCGCGACGCCGCCCACGCCCTGTTTGCGCGCGACGGCAAGCCCGTGAGCGTGATCCGCGACAGTGGCGGCTTTGTCAGCCAACGCGTGGTGGCGGCCATCGTGAACATTGCCAGCGACATGTGCCAGCAAGGCGTGTGCAGCCCCGCTGATCTAGAGACCGCCGTCACCCTGGGCCTGGGCTACCCCTTGGGGCCCTTGGCCATGGGCAACCGCTACGGGCCCACCAATGTGCTGGAGGTGCTGTTCAACATGCAAACCGTGTATGGCGATCCGCGCTACCGCCCCTCACCCTGGCTGCGCCGGCGCGGCGCCATTGGCCTGAGCCTGCTGCAAGAAGAAAGTTGACCCATGGCCGCCGTCCTGAAAAGCACCAGTGAAGCCGGTGCCTTGATCCTCACCATCAGCCACCCTGAACAGCACAACACGCTGGGCCCGGATGTGTACGCCGCAGGGGTAGAAGCACTCAACGCCGCCGAAAACAACCCCGAGGTGCACAGCGTCATCCTCACGGGTGAAGGCCGCATCTTCAGCGCCGGCGGCAATTTGCGCCGCTTGCAACAAGCCCGCGAGGGCGATTTGGACCTGCAGCGCCAATCCATAGACGCGCTGCACAGCTGGATAGACTCCATACGCACCTTCCCCAAGCCGGTGATTGCCGCAGTCGAAGGTGCGGCCGCTGGCGCTGGCTTTTCGCTGGCCCTGGCCTGCGACTTTCTCATCGCCTCTGAGGCGGCCAGCTTCAGCATGGCTTACATCAAGGTGGGCCTGTCCCCCGATGGCGGCGCGAGCTGGCACCTGGCCCGCGCCCTGCCGCGCGCCCTGGCCATGGACGCCATCATGCGCGGCACGCGCCTGAGCGCGCAGCAATTGGCCAAGCACGGCCTGGTCAACCAAGTCACGCCTGAAGGCGCGGCCCTGGGGGCCGCTTTGCAATTGGCCAGCGATTTACAAGGCCGACCAGGCAATGTGCTGGCCAGCATCAAAGAGCTGCTGGCCCACGCCGAAGGCCACGAACTGCCCGAGCACCTGCTGCAAGAGCGCCAGCACTTTATGCGCAACCTCGTGCACGCCAACGCCGGCGAAGGGATCGCCGCTTTTTTTGACAAACGTGAGCCCCGCTTTCGCTGACCATGCGCCATTCTTTTCTTGACAGCATCCACGCCAGCCAGGACGGGCAGCCTGACCCGCACCTTGATGAGCAGCGGACAAGCCCCCGCAAGCCGCTGACCCAGTCACCCACAAGACAGGCCATGGACGATCCCATTCTTACGATGGAGGAACGCGCCGCCATCAATGCCGGGCGCTGGTTCTCCACCCTGTCACCTTCTCTTCGCCACGACATCCTTCGATGCGCCTATGTCAAACGCTTTCGCGACGGCGAGCTGATCGCCGCCCGCGGCGACACGCCCGAAGAATGGATGGCCTGCGCCCGTGGGGCCGTGCGGGTGAGCTCCACCTCGGTGACGGGCAAGCAAATCACCCTGACCTACATCGAGCCGGGCCTGTGGTTTGGCGATGTCTCCATCTTCGACGGCGACAGCCGCACGCACGATGTGTATGCCCACGACGACACCACACTGCTGTGCGTGGCCCGGGCGGACTTTCAAAAAATCTTGACCCAGCACGTCGAGTTCTACCAAGCCATGCTGCGCCTGAACGCGCGCCGTATTCGCCAGCTCTACGGTCTGGTGGAAGACCTCAACACCCTGCCCCTGCGGGCGCGGCTGGCCAAGCAGCTTTTGCACTTGGCGCGCAGCTACGGGGTGGCCAGCTTGGCCAACGACGGCGAAATTCGCATTGGCCTGCACCTGGCGCAAGAAGAGCTCGCGCAGCTGCTGGGCGCCTCGCGCCAGCGGGTGAACCAAGAGCTCAAGGGCATGGAGCGCGAAGGCCTGATCCGCATCGAAGCGGGCGGCCTGGTGGTGCGCCAGCGCGAGGGGCTGATGCGCCTGAGCGAAGCCGACAGCGACAAATAAAGCGCTGCACCCAGCGCCAGCCCTGCACAAGCCCCAGCGCCGCGCAGGGCCAGCGCCCGACCCACCCCCCACTGGAGAAGCTCTTGTGAGCGCCACCGAGCCCACTTTGCCCTTTGACCCCCAGGCCCTGGCGGCTTATTTGGCGCAGCACCTGCCTGGCTTTGAAGGCCCGCTGACGCTGCACAAATTCCCAGGGGGCCAGTCCAACCCCACCTACAAGCTCAGCACGCCC
Source organism: Comamonadaceae bacterium (assembly GCA_947460165.1). GTDB lineage: Bacteria > Pseudomonadota > Gammaproteobacteria > Burkholderiales > Burkholderiaceae_C > Polaromonas. Next base: position 665 of record CANHKH010000007.1, on the reverse strand, counting down.
GGCCGCGCCTACGTGATGCGCACCAAGCCCGGCCCCGTGGCCCAGTTGCTGCCCTCGGCCCACGCCATTGAGCGCGAATACCGCGTCATGCAGGCCTTGGCAGGCACCGAGGTGCCGGTGGCCCGCATGCTGTGCCTGTGCGAAGACGAGGCCGTGATTGGCCGCGCTTTTTACCTCATGGAACATGTGGACGGCCGCGTGCTGTGGGACCAGTCGCTCGCCGGCATGGACAAGCCCGAGCGCGCCGCCATGTACGACGAGATGAACCGCGTCATCGCCGCCCTGCACCGGGTGGACTATGCGGCGCTGGGTTTGGGCGACTACGGCCGGCCTGGCAACTACTTTGAGCGCCAAATTGGCCGCTGGAGCCGGCAATACCAGGCCTCCATCACCACGCCGATTGCAGAGATGGACCAGCTGATAGCCTGGCTGCCCTTGAATTTGCCAGCCGCTGCTCGCCAAGACGGCTTGACAGCCATCGTGCACGGCGACTTTCGCATGGACAACCTCATGTTCCACCCCACCGAGCCGCGTGTGCTGGCCGTGCTGGACTGGGAGCTCTCCACCCTGGGCCACCCCATGGCCGACTTTGCCTACCACTGCATGTCTTGGCACATCGAGCCCGGCGCTTTTCGCGGCATTGGCGGGCTGGACATTGCGGCCCT
>CANHKH010000006.1 GCA_947460165.1 Comamonadaceae bacterium | reverse complement strand
TGCTGGGCGTGACCGAGTCGGTCTCCACCTTGTACCTGCCCACGGACTACCGCGACTCCATCGCCTTCATGATGATGGTGCTGATTTTGCTGGTGCGGCCCCAGGGCCTGTTTGGCCAGCGCATGCGAGGCGAAGACTGATGGCGATGAAACCTCTGCTGGTCTGGCTGCTGGCGCTGTGCGCGGCGGCCGCGCTCTTGTCAGCGCCTGTGTGGTCTGCCGAGCACCCCTATGTGCTGCACATGATGGTGCTCATTTGCATTTACGCCATCCCGGCCGTGGGCTTGAACCTCATGCTCGGTTACAGCGGCCTGGTCTCGCTGGGCCACATGGGTTTTGCCGGCCTGGGGGCCTACACCGCCGCGGTGCTGATGGTCGATGCCCGCTGGAGCTTTTGGACGGCGCTGGCGGCGGGCACCGTCTCTGCAGGTGTGGCCGGCGTGCTGATTGGCCTCATTTGCTTTCGCTTTCGCGGCCACTTTTTCATGATCGTCACCCTGGCTTTTGGCCTGCTCTTGCATGCGGTCATGAACAACTGGGACGCCGTCACCCGGGGCGCGGCCGGCTTTGCAGGCATCCCGCGGCCCAAGCCCATCGCTTGGGGCGAGACGGTGCTGTCTTTCGGTCAGCTGCCCAATTTCTACTACCTGGCGCTGGCCTTGACCGTGCTCGTGTTTGCGCTGCAGTACCTGGTGGTGCGCTCCAACCTGGGCCGCATCTTGGGGGCGATTCGGCAAGACGAGCGGCTGGCCCGCTCGCGCGGCGTCAATGTGCTGATGTACAAAACCTTGGTGTTTTCGCTGGGCACGGCGCTGGCCGGCCTGGGCGGTGTGCTGCATGTGTCTTTTTTGCGCGTGGCCGCCCCCGCGAGTTTCACCATGCTCGAGAGCATCAACACCGTGCTGATCGTCATCATTGGCGGCGCCGGTTTCTTGGTGGGTCCGGTGCTGGGCGCGGTGGTCTTTGTGGCCTTGCCTGAAGGCCTGCGGCTGGCCAATGAATGGCGCTTGGTCATCTTTGGCGCTTTGCTGGTGCTCATCACGCTGTTTGCACCCAGCGGCCTGGCCGGTTTGCTGTCGCGCGGGTGGGCCCGCCTGGGTGCCGCGCCCAAGGAGCCTGGGCCATGAGTGCGCTGCAACTCAAAGGCGTGCGCAAGTCCTATGGCGGCATCGTTGCGCTGGACGGCGCGGAGTTCACCATAGAGGGCCCGGGCATTTACGGCCTGATCGGCCCCAATGGCGCGGGCAAAACCACCTTGTTCGACGCCATCGCGGGCACGGTCACCCCCGATGCCGGCCAGGTGCTGATGGGCGGGCGCGATGTGACCGGCTGGGCTTCGCACCGCATGGCGGCCAATGGCCTGTCGCGCACCTTCCAAGAATGCCGGGTGCTGCTCGAAGAGACTTGCCTGGACAATGTGCTGTTTGCCGCCCAGCCCAAGGGCCTGGGGGCCACGCTGACCCAGGTGTTCACGCGCTCTGGACTGCATCGCAGGCAGCTGCACGACGAGGCCATGCGCCTGCTCTCGCTGGTGCGCCTGCAGGCTTATGCCCATGCACCAGCCTCGGTCTTGTCCTTCGGGCAGCGCCGCTTGCTGGAAATCGTTTCAACCTTCATCAGCTCGCCCGATGTCTTTCTTCTGGACGAGCCGGCCTCGGGGGTCAATCCTTCGCTGCTGGAGGTGCTGATGGACTTCATCCAGACCATGTACGCCGAGCGCCCGCGCGTGTTTTTGGTGGTGGAGCACAACATGGAGTTCATCATGTCGCTGGCCCAGGACATCATCGTCATGCACCAGGGCCGCGTGCTCGAGCGCGGCACGCCCGCCCAGGTGCAGGCCAGCCCCCAGGTGTTGGAGGCCTACCTCGGATGACGGCCGTGCTGCGCATTGAAGCCCTGAGCGCGGGCTACGGGGGGCGAGTGATCTTGCAGGACGTGAACCTTGAGGTTCAGCCCGGCCAGATCATGACCATCATCGGCCACAACGGCGCGGGCAAGTCCACGCTGCTGCGTGCCATTTTCAACCTGCTGCCTGTGCGCAGCGGCGGCATCTTTCTGGGTGAGCGCGATGTCTCGCGCGAAGCCAGCGACCGCCTGCTGCTCGCTGGCATCGCCTACATCCCGCAACACCGCAGCGTGTTCCCCCGGCTGACCATTGAAGAAAACCTGCGCATGGGCGGCTACTTGGTGCGTGACAAGGCCGTGCTGGCCGAGCGCACCGCCAAGGTGCTGGACTTGTTTCCGGTGCTCAAACAGCGTACCGGCCAGCTCGCGGGCATGATGTCTGGCGGCGAGCAACGCATGCTGGAGATCGCCCGCACGCTGCTGCAAGACCCCAAGCTCATCATGCTCGACGAGCCCTCCATCGGTTTGGCGCCCAAGATGGTCGATGCGGTGTTTGACAACGTGCGCCTGCTGCGCGAGCAGGGCAAGGCCATTTTGATGGTCGAGCAAAACGTCAAAAAGGCGCTGTCGGTGTCCGACCGTGGCGGCGTGATGGAGTTGGGCAGCTTGCAGATACAAGATGAAGCGTCCCGCCTGATCGGCGATGAGCGCGTGGCCAGGCTCTACCTGGGCAAGCGCTGAGCGCTGGGCGGGGCGCAGCCGCCCTCAGTGCGCAGACCTCAGGTCCACAAACTTCTTGGCCTTCCAGCTGCCCCCCGTGGGGGCCAGGCTGCCGACTGCTTCAAACTGCAGCTCGGGCGTCACGCCGCAGGCGCGCTTGACCTCATCGGCCAGCTGCCTGGCCCGCGCTGCATCGGGCTGGGCTTCAAGTCGCAGCACCAGCCTGTCCGCGCTCAGGGCCTGGCTGGGCTCTGTGCTTTGCACACTCAGCACATAGGGCGTGGCACCCAGCAGCGCGTCCAGGCTGGCCAGCACGGCCTCGGGGTGGATCAGCATGCCCTTGACCTTGAGCAGCGCATCGCTGCGCCTGGGCGTTTGCACCAGGCGCTCGGTCACCGCGCCGCAGGCCGGGCAGGGCGCTTGGCTGCGCACAGACACATCACCCAAGAGGTAGCGCAGCAGCACGGTGCCGCGCCGGTTCAGGTGCGTCAGGGCCACCGCGCCGCTTTGACCGTCGGGCAGGTTCAGCCCGGTCAGCGGGTCCACCACTTCAATGAGCATTTGCGCGGGCAGCGGGTTGTGCAGACCGGCGCCTGGCTGGCACTCGACCAGCCCGCCTTGCATCTCGGTGGCGCCATAGGAAATGCTGATCTGCGCCGACCCCGCCCCCACCGCTTTCAGGGCCTGCTGCATTTGCGTGCGCGCGGACTCGGCCAAGGCCTCCCCGGTCACAAAGACCAGGCGCACCGCCGGCCAGCGCAGCCCCAACTCGGCGGCCCGCACCAGCGTGCGCTGGATGTAGCTGGGCACGCCCCAGAGGATGGTGGCTTGGCTGCGTCCCACCAGCTGCACCACCTCGTCCAGGCCATTGCCCAGGTGAAAGTAGGGCGAGGGCTTGCCGGGCATGGCGCAAACCACGGGCACGTTCATGCTGGCGGCGGCGTGCAGCACCCGTATCCAGGCGCCGTGCGGCGTGGTGGTGATGGGAAACAAGTTGGCAATCAGGTCTTGCGTACCCACCCCGCGCAGCTCCAGCATGCGGCGCTGCAACTCCAAGATGTTGAAAAAATCGTAGCTCGTGGACACAAAGGGCGTGGGCCGGCCCGAGGTGGAGCCTGTGGTGTACATGGTGTCCCAAACGGTCTGCATTTCCTGCGGCAGGCCCTCGGTGTCCAGGATGAATTTCTCGGGCGCGGCCATGTACTCGGCCTTGCTGGTCAGGGGCAGGCGCTGCAGGTCGGCCAGCGTCTGAAAGTCGCTGCGGCGCAAACCCAGGCCGGCCAGGCGCTCGCGGTAATAGGGGTGGCGTTCAAACACCAGGTCCATGGTCTGGGCAAAGTGGGCTTGCCGTGTGATGTCGAGCAGGTTCTGGGGCTCAAAGGAGGCGGCTCGGGTGGTCAATGGCGCGGTCATGGCCGCCATCATGCCACTGAAGCCCCTAGCGTTTGGGCTGCACCAAGCCGCTCGCCAAGGCCGTGCCCAGCAAAATCACCAAGCCGCCCGTCACCATGGCGGGCGTGAGGTGTTCGTCCAGCAGCAGCACCCCATAGACCACCGCAAAAAGCGGAATGAGGTAACCCACCGTCATGGTGCGCGAAGGACTGCCACGGGCAATCAGCCGGTAAAACAGCAGGTAGGCCAGGCCTGTGCAGACCACCCCCACCACCAACACGGCCAGCCAGGCCGTGGCCGAAGGCGCTTGGGCCGGCCAAGTGAGCGCGGCCGGCAGCGCCAGGGCCACGCTGGCGCCTATTTGGCTGCCGGTGGCCGTGACCAAGGGCGGCACTTGGCTCAGGTGCAGCCGGGTGTAGCTGGCGGCCACCGCGTAGCTCATGCAAGCGCCCAGGCAAGCCAGCACCGCCCACAGCGGGCCCATGCCGCCTGTGGCCTTGAAGCTGGCTTGGTCCCAGGCCAAGACAATCACGCCCGCAAAGCCCAGCGCCAGCCCCAGGCTGCGCCACACACCCAACCCGTCACGCAGCCAAATCCAGGCCACCAGCGCGGCAAACATGGGCGTGGTGGCATTGAGAATGGCCGACAAGCCCGTGGTGATGAAGGTCAGCGCATAGGCATACAGCGCAAAAGGCAGGGCCGAGCTCAGCACCCCCACCACCAGCAAGGCCCGCCAATGCTGGCGCAGCAGGCGCTTGTCGCTGCGCCAGAGCAGCACCGGGAGTAAAAAAGCCGCGCCAATGCCCACCCGCAGCGCCGTGGTGGCCAGCGGGCCAAAGTCGCCGACTGCCAGTCGGATGAACAAAAAAGACGAGCCCCAAATGGCGCCCAGCGCCACAAAGTCGCGCACCCAGGCGGCTGTGACGGCAGGTGCGGGGGCAGAAGTGCTCAAACGGGGGGGCTTTCAATGCGCATCAGCGCGGGCAGGGAAGGGCGGTGTGTGGGCACCTGTCGTCCATCGGGCAAGCCGTGCGCATGGCGCCACGTACAGCTCAGACCGTGGCCTCAGGTTGGCATGTGCAAACATTGGGGCTCAGGCAGGGGCAGCCATCATACGTCTGGCGCTGCCCTTGTGGGGGCCGTGGCTGTGCGCTTTGAAGCCCAAGGCGGCCACCTAGAATCCATGTCCAGGTCCAGCCAGACTCGCCTGCCGCAAGCTGCCTGCCCCCACTTTGTTATTGACCAGGTTGTCCATGCACGTCTCACCCAGCATCTTCAAGGCCTACGACATACGCGGCGTGGTGCCGTCCACCCTGACCGAGGCCGTGGCCGAGGCGCTGGGCCTGGCCTTTGGCGGTGCGGCCTTGGCCCTGGGCCAGACCACCGTGGCCGTGGGCCGAGATGGCCGGCTCAGCGGGCCAGCCTTGAGCGCGGCCCTCATTCGTGGCCTGACCGCCACCGGCGTGAATGTGATTGACGTGGGGCCGGTCACCACGCCCATGCTGTACTTTGCCGCCAGCACCTTGTGCGCCAGCGGCATCCAGGTCACGGGCAGCCATAACCCCCGTGACTACAACGGCTTCAAAATGGTGCTGGCGGGCAAAGCCATTTATGGCGAAGACATCCAGGCCTTGCGCCGCACCATGGAAGAAGAAAGCTGGACCTTGGCCGCCCAGCCCGGCCAACTTGGCCATGTTCGCCAAGTCGATGTGTTTGCCGACTACTGCCAGCGCATTGCCAGCGACGTCAAGCTCGCCCGCCCCTTGAAAATTGTGATCGACAGCGGCAACGGCATTGCCGGCGCCTCGGCCCCGGCCGTCTTCAGGGCGCTGGGCTGCGAGGTCGTTGAGCTGTTCAGCGAGGTGGACGGTAATTTCCCCAACCACCACCCCGACCCGAGCAAGCCCGAGAACCTGCGCGATGTGATGCACGCGCTCGCCACCACCGACGCCGAGCTGGGCCTGGCCTTTGACGGCGACGGCGACCGCCTGGGCATCGTCACCAAAGACGGCCAAAACATTTACCCCGACCGCCAAATGATGCTGTTTGCCCGTGACGTGCTCTCGCGCGTGCCGGGCGCGCCGATTTTGTTTGACGTGAAATGCTCGCAGCGCCTGGCCCCGGCCATTGAAGCGGCAGGCGGCCAAGCCGTGATGTACAAAACCGGCCATTCCCTCATCAAGGCCCGCATGCGCGAGCTCGATTCGCCCTTGGGCGGCGAGATGAGCGGCCACATTTTTTTCAAAGAGCGTTGGTACGGCTTTGACGACGGCACCTACGCCGGCGCGCGCCTGCTTGAAATATTGAGCCGCAGCGCCGACATGTCGGCCGTGCTCAATGCCTTGCCCACCAGCTTTTCCACGCCAGAGCTCAACGTGGCCTGCGCCGAGGGCGAGCCCCAGCAACTGGTGGCCCAGCTCATCGCCCAGGGAACAGCCCGTTTTGCCGCGCCCGCCCAGGTCTCCACCATTGACGGCGTGCGCGTGGACTGGCCAGACGGCTTTGGCCTGGTGCGCGCATCGAACACCACGCCCGTGCTGGTGCTGCGTTTTGAGGGCCACACGCCCGAGGCGCTGCACCGCATAGAGGCTGAGATGCTGGCTTTGCTGCGCAGCGTCAAGCCCGACGCGCAGCTTCAAGGCGCGGCGCATTGAGACCACCTCCCTATTTAGAGCCTGGGGCCGTCCATTGAGGGTCTTGCTCGTCAAGCTTTCGTCTTTGGGCGACGTGGTGCACACCTTGCCCGTGGTGCACGATGTGCACGCAAGCGTGCCTGGCGTGCGCGTGGACTGGGTGGTGGAAAAGTCCTTTGCGCCCTTGCTCACGCCATGCCCTGGCATAGAGCGTGTGATTCCTTGCGAGCTGCGCCGCTGGCGCCAATCGCCGCTGGCGGCGTCCACCCGCCGTGAGTGGCGGGCTTTCGTCGCTGAGTTAAAGCAGCAGCCCTATGACGCGGTGATTGACCTGCAGGGCCTGAGCAAGTCTGCCCTCATTGCCCGGCTGGCCAGGCTGGCGCCTGGCGGCAAACGCTTTGCCATGGCCCACCCCACCGACGGCTCCAGCTACGAGGCCCCCACGCGCTGGCTGGCCGATGTGGCCATCTCCCTGCCCAGGCGCGTGCATGCCGTGCAGCGCGCCCGCCTGCTGTGCGCCCAGGCGCTGGGTTATGTGCCAGCCGATGCGGTGACTTTGGAGGGCATGCGCGGCGACCCTGCCCAAACCATCGTGCCCACCGTGCCCACCGTTCTTTTGGTGCACGGCACCTCACGGCGCGACAAAGAATGGCCTTTTGCGCACTGGGTCCAACTCGCTGCGCAGTTGCGCAGCGCTGGTTTTGGCTTGGCCTTGGCGCATGGCAGCGCGGCCGAGCTGGCCACCAGCGAGGCCCTGGCCCAGGCCATCACGGCCAGCACGCCCACCATCCATGGACCGGTGACAGTGTGGCCGCGCCTGCCGCTGGACCAAGTCAGCCGCGCCATGGCCGCATGCCATGGCGTGGTGGGTGTGGACAGCGGCTTGAGCCACATCGCCGTGGCGCTGAATTTGCCGCATGTGCAGCTCTACAACTTTGACACCGCCTGGCGCACCGGCCCGCCCGCCGAGGGCGAGCCCGGCGCCCGCCCCTGGCAGCGCAGCGTCTATGCCCAGCCCACGCCCAGCGTGGAGACGGTGTGGCAAGCGTGGCAGGCTTGTGTGCAAAGCGGGCCGCTCCAGCCCGCTGAGAAGGCGGTCTTGCCTTCGGGATCAAACCCATGACTGAGCCCTGGCGTGCGGTCCTGAGCCTGCGCCTGTACGGCGCCCTCATGCACCTGGCCCAGCCGCTGCTGCGCCGCAAGCTCGCGCGCCGGGCGCGCACCGAGCTGGGCTACGCCCAGGCAGTGCCCGAGCGCTTTGGCCACTACACGCAGCCGCCTGAGCCTTGTGCACAGTTGGTGTGGGTGCATGCCGTGTCCCTGGGCGAAACACGGGCAGCGGGCATTTTGCTCAAGGCCTGGCGCGCCCAGCAGCCCGGCCTGCGCGTGCTGCTCACCCACGGCACCGCCACTGGCCGCGCAGAGGGCTTGGCCCTGCTGGCGCCTGGCGATGTGCAGGTCTGGCAACCCTGGGACGCGCCTGGTGCGGTAGAGCGGTTCTTCACGCATTTCAAGCCGCGCTTGGGCGTGCTCATGGAAACCGAAGTCTGGCCGCAGTTGGTGGCCGGTGCCCGCGCCCACGGGGTGCCGCTGCATTTGGTCAATGCGCGCCTGTCGGACAAGTCCTTGGGCCAGGCCCTGCGCTGGTCAGCGCTGGCCAGACCGGCCTATGCCGGCTTGAGCGCCGCGCTGGCGCAGACCGACGCTGACGCCCAGCGCCTGCGCCAGCTGGGCACCCCGGTGCAGGCGGTGCTGGGCAACCTCAAGTTTGACGCGCAGCCGCACCCGGGCCAGCTGGCCCTGGCCCAAGCGCAGCGCCACCCCCAGGCCGGCCTGCCGGTGCTCATGTTCGCCAGCTCACGCGAGGGCGAAGAGGCTTTGTTCTTAGAGGCCCTTCAAGGCTTGAAAGTGTCAGGCAGCTTGCCCTTTCAGCCCCTCATCGTGCCCCGCCACCCGCAGCGTTTTGACGAGGTGGCCCAGCTGGCGCAGGCGGCGGGCTGGACAGTGTCACGCCGCAGCGCCTGGGGCGCTGAGTTGGCGCAGCTGCCGCCGCCTGACGCGCACACCCTGTGGCTGGGCGACTCGCTGGGCGAGATGGCGCTCTACTACGGCCTGAGCCAAGTGGCGGTGTTGGGTGGCAGCTTTTTGCCCCTGGGCGGGCAAAACCTCATTGAGGCCGCCGCCTGCGGCTGCCCGGTGGTCATGGGGCCGCACACCTTCAATTTCAGCGAGGTGGCCGAGCAAGCCCTGGCCGAAGGCGCGGCCCTGCGCGCCGCCGACATGGCGCAGGCCCTGGCCCTGGCGGGGCAGGCGCTGCAAGCCGGGCAGCCCGATTGGAGCGAGGCCGCCCAGGCCTTTGCGCTGCGCCACCAAGGCGCGGCGCAGCGCACCGTGGCTTGGCTCGCCCGCAGCCTGGGCGAGCACTGAACCAGCGCCAGGCGCCCAGGGCAGGGCAGTGGGGTGGCCAAAGACCGATGTGCGCTTTTATGGAAAAGCAAAGAGAAATCGCCTGGAACACCCGCCGCCCTGCCATGGCGCGCACTGGGCCATTTCCTGACAGCCAGCGCCAGCGGCTTCCCACAGCGGGCACTGTTGGGGCACTTGAAGAATGCCACTCCTTTGATCGACACCCGATCGTTAACCCGGAGATGCTTCATGAAATCCAAATTCCTCACCTTGACCCTCAGTGCCGCCCTGGCCGCTGCCTTGGGCATGGCTTACGCCCAAACCGGTACTGGAGTCACAGGCGGCTCCAATGACACCAGCACCGGTACAGGCGCCATGGGTTCCGGCAGCGGACCCATGGGCACAGGCTCTGGTGCGGCTGGTGGCACCACGGGTGCCACAGGTGCAACAGGTGCCTCTGGCCCGGCGGGCGCCACTGGCGCGACGGGTGCCACCGGCCAGACAGGCGCCATGGGCGCCACCGGCGGCACCTCAGGCAGCATGGGCAGCGGCATGGCTGGCAGGACCACCACTGATGCCACCCAGTCGACCACCACGGCCATGCGCGCCCCCCGCGCTGACCGCAACTAAAGCACCCGCAGGCCCCGCTTGGGCGCACGCCTGAGCGGGGACTGGGCCACTTTCAACATGTTCAAGGCGGCGCCAAGCCGCCCGGTTTGCTTTTGACACGCAAGGCCAGCGCATGCAAGACCCAGCAGGTCAATACATCACCTCTTTTTTCTACCCTGCATCCAACCCTGTTGAGCCGCAAGCTGCAGGCCACAGCCGGTGGTCGCAGCGGTGGCTTTTGGCGTTTGCAGTGGCTTGGACCCATGTTTGGCTTGCGGCCTGTGTGCAAGCAGCCGAGCCCGCCAGACTGCAAACGCCTGCCCTGGCCCCGGCCACGCCGGCTGCGCGGCAGCTCATTGATTGGGTCAGGGCCTCAGGCGACAACCAGCGCCTGCCCTTCATCGTGATTGACAAAAGACAAGCCCTGGCCTTGGCTTTTGATGCGGCCGGCCAGCTGCGCGGCACCTCGCCCGTGCTCTTGGGCGCCGCGCGCGGTGACCACAGCGTGCCCGGCATTGGCGAGCGGCCCATGGCCAGTATCTCGCCCCAAGAGCGCACCACGCCAGCGGGCCGCTTTGTGGCTGAAATCGGCCACAACGCCAAAGGCGAAGACATTGTGTGGGTGGACTACGAGGCCGCCGTCTCGCTGCACCGGGTGCGGCCCCATGTGGCGGCCGAGCGCAGGCTGGAACGCCTGGCCACCGCCAGCCCCCGCGACAACCGCATAACTTATGGCTGCATCAATGTGCCGCAGGCCTTTTTCGAACAGGTGGTGCGCCCCCTGGTCGACGCCGCCCAAGGCCGGGCCGTGGTCTACGTCATGCCCGAGGTCTTGCCTTTGAGCGCGGTGTTCCCCGGCCTGGGCCAGGCGCTGAAAACGGCGGCTTGGCGGGCAGGCTGAGCCCGCCTTGTCGAAAGGCTCAGCTCACCCGCTTCAGGGCTGTGTCAATTGCTCGTTGACGGGTTTGAGGTCCTCGGCGCTCAGCACGCCCGTGGCTTGCTTGAGTTTGAGGCCACCCACCAGCACGTCGTAGCGCGCACGGGCGGCATCGCGCCGGGTTTGGAACAGCAGGCTTTGCGAGTTCAGCACGTCAATGTTGGTGCCCACGCCGACTTGGTAGCCCAGCAAGTTGGAAGCCACCGCGCTTTGGCGCGACAACTCGGCCGCCTCCAGCGCTTTGACCTGGCCTTGGTCGGCCCGCAGCTTGAAAAAGGCGCTGCGTATGCTTTGGGCCACGGTGCGCGTGGCGCCTTCTAAGTCTTTTTGCACCTTGTCTTGCAGGCTCAGTGTTTCCCTGATGCGGTTTTGCACCGCATAGCCCGTGAACAGCGGCACATTGAGCTGAACGCCCACGGCGGCATTGGTGCTGCTGCCTGGCCAGGTTTTTTGGCCGGAGTTGCTCACGGTGTTGGAGGCGGTGTTGGCCGCCGTCAGACCGCTCAAGCTGCTGCTGCTCGAGGTGCTGGAGGAGCCGGCGGGCATGGCCTGCGTCAAGCTGGCGGTCAAGGCCACGGTGGGCAGGTAGCCGGCTTGGGCTTTTTGGGTTTCCAGTCGGGCAATTTCAAGCTCCAGGCGCCGTGCTTGGAGCTGCGGGTTGGCCTCACTCTGGTTGATCCAGCGCTGCTCGCTCTCGCCCATGTCGGTGAACAGCGCGCCTTTGCGCACGGTGTAGGGCGTGATGCTGGTTTTACCCACCAGCTGCTCCAGTGCGCTTTTCTTGACGGCCAAATCGCCGTTGGCGGCAATTTCTTGGGCCAAGATCAAGTCAAAACTCGCTTCGGCTTCCCGGGTGTCGATGATGGTGGCTGTGCCCACCTCAAAGCGCCGCTTGGCCGAAGCCAGCTGCTCTTGCACCGCCTTTTTTTGAGCCGCCAGCAAGCTCAGGTTGTCTTGTGATGCAAGCAGGTCAAAGTAGGCTTGGCTCACGCGCACGATCAGGTCTTGCTCGGCCACCTTGACGGCCAAGTCGGCCAGGGTCAATTGGCGCTCGGCCTGCGCCAAGGTGAATTCATTGGGGCGGTTGAACAGCGGGTGCTGAGCGCTCACGCCCAGGCGGGCCTCGGCTTGGGTGGCCGAGGTGGAGCTGGAAGTGCGGGTGCTTGAGCTGAGCAATGTGGCGCCCACACCGGAGGTGCTGGTGTTGGTCTCGCTGCGCGAGCCGCTGTCCACATAGGAGCCGCCCAAAGAGGCCGTGCCACTGACCGTGGGCCTTCTCAAAGCCTGGCGCTGCTCAAACACCGACTGTGCGGCCTGAAACTGCAGCCGTGAGGACAGGTAGGTGGCGTCGTAGTTGCGCGCCGAGTCGTACAGCTCCACCAGGGACTGCGCCTGTGCGCCCAGGGACCAACTGGCGACCAAGGCCGCAGCGACCTGGGTGAGGGTGAAAAGTCCGGGCTTGGTAAGGGGCATAGGGGTCCTGGAAATGCAGTAAAAAAACACTTAAAAATCAATAGCGCGCCACGCTGGGGTCCAGCTCGCAAGACCAAGCGTCTATGCCGCCTTGCAAATTGACCGCCGCAATCCCCTGGCGGTCCAGGAAGGCGGCCGCATGTTGGCTGCGCACCCCGTGGTGGCACAGACAGGCCACGCAGGCTTGAGCTGGCAATTCGCCGAACCGGCTGGCCAACTCGCCCAAGGGGATGGCGATCAGCTCAAAGCCGTCAGGGCGCACCGAGGCGGTTTGCAATTCCCAAGGCTCACGCACGTCCAGCACCACAGCCTGGCCCGCTTGGGCGGCAAGCCAGGCCTTCAAGTGGGCGGCGGGCAGTTGGGGTATCACGCGGGCAGGCGCTCAGAACCGAAAGGCCGAGGGTTCGGCAAAGCCTTGCAGCCGCGGGGCCACGGTGTCCCAGTCTTGGCTGGTGCGCCAGGCCGATTCGCTCACGCGGGTGAGCAAGGTGGCACACATCACCGGCTCTTGGCCCACGATGGCAGCCAGCCGCCCGCCCACTTTGAGCAAGGCTTTGAGGGCCTCGGGCACCTGCGCCACCGAGCCGCTGAGCACGATCACATCAAAAGGCCCGGCCAGCTCACCGCCCAGCGGCTGCGAGCCGTCCGCCTCAAACACCTTGGCGTTGTAAATGCCGGCGTGCTGCAGGTTGCGGCGGGCGAGGTCGGCCAAGCGAGGCTCTATCTCCAGCGTCAGCACCTGCTGCGCGCGGTGGGCCAGCAAAGCCGCCATAAAGCCAGAGCCGGCGCCGATTTCAAGCACTTTTTCGTGAGCTTGAACATCCAGGTCTTGCAGCAGCCTGGCTTCCACCTTGGGGCAGAGCATGCACTGGCTGGGGTGCGTGTGCCCAGGCAAAGGAATTTCCAGGTCGGCAAAGGCCAGCAACTGGTGGGCAGTGGGGACAAAATCTTCACGCTTGACCTCTGCCAAGAGCGCCAATACCTGGCTGTCCAGCACCTCCCAGGGGCGGATTTGCTGCTCAATCATGTGAAAGCGTGCTTGTTCAATGTTCATCTCGGTCATGTCCTGGAAAAAGCGAGCCTGCAAGAAAGTGAATAATTTTAGCCAGTGGTCTGTGGCGGCTTGGCCGCCGTGCCCATCCGGCGCTTGAACCACTCGGCCAAGTCGTCCATGTAGCAGTAAGCCACGGGCACCACCACCAGCGTGAGCAAAGACGAAGTGATGACCCCGCCTATGACCGCTTGGCCCATGGGGGCGCGTTGCTCTGAGCCCTCGGTCAGGGCAAAAGCCAGCGGCACCATGCCAAAAATCATGGCCAGCGTGGTCATCAAAATGGGCCGCAGCCGCACCTTGGCCGCGGTCAACAGCGCCTGGCTGCGTTCCATGCCGTCCTCGCGCAGGCGGATGGCAAAGTCCACCAGCAAAATGGCGTTCTTGGTCACCAGGCCCATGAGCATGACCACGCCAATGATGGAAAACATGGACAGGGCCGAACCAAAAAACAGCAGCGCCAGCACCACCCCAATGAGGGTCAGAGGCAGCGAGGTCATGAGCGCCACAGGCTGCAAAAAGCTTTTGAACTGGCTGGCCAGGATCATGTAGATGAACAGAACCGCCATGGCCAAGGAAGAGATGGCGTAACCAAAAGACTCTTCCATGTTTTTGGTGGAGCCGCCAAAGCGCCAGCGGTAACCCGGGGGAAACTGCATTTGCTCCAATTGGGCGCGGATGTCGGTCGAGACCTCGCCGACAGAGCGGCCATAGACGTTGGCACTGACAGAGACTTCCCGCGCCAGGTCGCGGCGGTTGATTTGGTTGGGGCCGGTTGACTCTTTCACACTGGCCACCTGATTGAGGCGCACCACGCGCGCATCAGCTGTGCTGACCAACAGCGGCAGACGCTCCAGGTCGGCCGGTGTGCTGCGGGCCTGGGGGGCCAGGCGCACATTGATGTCGTAGGTTTGGTCGTCGGGGGCACGCCAGGTGCCCACGGTTTGGCCGGCCACCAGGGCGCGCAAACTGGCGGCCACTTGGCCCACCGTCAGGCCCAGGTCAGAGGCGGCTTGCCGGTCGACCACCACATCCATCAGCGGCTTGTCGGGTTTGACGCTGGAGTCCAGATCGACCAGGCCAGCCACAGTCGCCAGGCGGCCTTTGACCTCTTGCGACAGGCGTTCGAGTTCGCGCAGGTCTGGGCCTTGCAGTGAAAACTCCACCTGTTTGCCTCCGCCCACGCTGTCCGACAGACCCACCATGGTGACGGTGATGCCAGGCACCAGCGCCAGCCGCTGGCGCAGTGCGGCGGCCATGGTGTCGGCACTGCGGCTTCTTTGGGCGCGGTCCACCAAGCGCACGTACATGCTGGCGT
Source organism: Comamonadaceae bacterium (assembly GCA_947460165.1). Classification (GTDB taxonomy): domain Bacteria; phylum Pseudomonadota; class Gammaproteobacteria; order Burkholderiales; family Burkholderiaceae_C; genus Polaromonas. The sequence continues at coordinate 10,300 of CANHKH010000006.1, read as the reverse complement.
ACATCTTGCCCTGAGCGTTGCCGCTGTTGACCGTGGTCACGGTGTAGCGCACCTCGGGGAACTCGCGCACGATGGCGTCCACCTGCCTGGCCTTGGCCTCGGTGGCCTCCAGCGAGGAGCCCACGGGGGTGTAAAAACTCACATTGGTTTCAGAAAAGTCGGCCTTGGGCACAAACTCCGTGCCCAAGAGCGGCACCATGACCACGCTGATCACAAACACACTCAAGGCCACCGCCATGGTTTTGATTTTGTGCACCAGGGCCCAGCGCAAGATGGCTTGGTAGCCGTCGGCCAGTCGCTCGGTGGCGCGGTCAAAGGCGTGGGTGACGCGGCCCAGCGTGCGGTCGTACAGGCTGCGCCCAGGCGGCTTGCCGTGGGCGTCAATGGCCGGGTCGTGCCAGATGGACGAGAGCATGGGGTCCAGCGTGAAACTCACAAACATGGAGATGAGCACCGCCGCCACGATGGTGATGCCAAACTCATGGAAGAACTTGCCAATGATGCCGCCCATGAAACCAATGGGCAAAAACACCGCCACGATGGACAAGGTGGTGGCCAGCACCGCCAGGCCAATTTCTTGCGTGCCGTCCAGCGAGGCCTGCCAGGCGCTTTTGCCCATTTGCACATGGCGCACGATGTTCTCGCGCACCACGATGGCGTCGTCAATCAACAGGCCCACGCACAAGCTCAGTGCCATCAGCGTGATCATGTTGATGGAAAAGCCGAACGCGTGCATGAAGGCAAAAGTGCCAATGATGGCAATCGGCAGTGTCAACCCCGTGATGACGGTGGAGCGCCAAGAGTTCAGGAACAAAAACACAATCAGCACGGTCAGGATGGCGCCCTCTATGAGTGTGCGGCGCACGTTGTCCACCGCCACGCGGATGGGCCTGGAGGTGTCGACCACAGGTTCTAAGCGCACGCCGGGCGGCAAGGCCGCGCTGATTTCGGCCAGGGCTTTGCTCAAGCCATTGACCACTTCGATGGTGTTTTCGTCTTGGGCTTTTTGCACATTCAGCAGCAGCGTGCGCTGGCCGTTGCGCAAGGCCAGGCTGTCAATTTCTTGCGCGCCGTCTTGCACGCTGGCCACCTGGTCCAGCGTGATGGCCGTGCTGCCGCGGCGCGCCACAATCAAGCGGCCAAAGTCCTCGGGGCGCTGTATGCGCGCCTCAATTTTGATGGCGCGCTCCTGGGTCAGCGAGCGCAAGGCGCCCACGGGCAGGTCCTGGTTTTCGCTGCGCACCGCATTGGCCACCTGCTCGGCGCTCACGCCCAGCGCTTCCATGGCCTGGGGCTTGAGGTAGATGTTGAGCTCCCGCTTGGTGCCGCCCACCAAGGTGACCGAGCCCACGCCGCGCACATTTTCCAGGCGTTTTTTCAGCACCTGGTCGGCCCAGTTGGTCAGCGCCACCGGGTTGGTGGCCAAGCCCGCTGTGCTGCCCGCCGGCAGAGCCTTGGCATCGGGCACCACGGCCACCGCCCACACCGCCCGGCTGGCCGGGTCAAAGCGCAAAACCCTGGGCTCTTTGACCTCGGTGCGCAGCAGCGGTCGCATGGCGGCGACTTTTTCGCGCACGTCTTCGGCGGCTTTGCGCCCGTCCATGCTCAGTTGAAACTCAATGATCACCACCGAGCTGCCCTCGTAGCTGCGCGAGACCAGCGAGTTGATGCCGGCAATGGCGTTGAGGCTTTCCTCGAGCTTTTTGGTGACCTCGCTCTCGACAATTTCAGGCGAGGCGCCAGGGTACTCGGCCGTCACCACCACCACCGGAAAGTCGATGTTGGGGAACTGATCGACCTTCAAGCGTTGGTAAGAAAACAGGCCCAGCACCACGATGGCCAACATCGCCATGGTGGCAAAAACAGGGTTGTGCAGGCTGACGCGGGTGAACCACATGGACGGGGGCGGCTTTCTTCAGGAGGCCACAGTGGCCAGGGGCGTGCAGCGCATGCTCAAGGCGCTCACGGTGAGGGCTTGACCAGCGGGGCTGGGGGCGAGGCCGTGGGGGCGAGTTGGGTAAAGCGCACTGGCAAGCCCTCGCGCAGGGCGCCCACCGAGCCGAGCAGCACCTGGGTGCCAGCGGGCAGGTCCACGGCGACCATGGGCTCGCCCGCCACGGCGCCGCGCAAGCCTGGCGTCACGGTTTGGTGCAGCACCCGGCCCTGGTTCAGTGTTTGCACATAGGGCTGGGCCTTGTCCACCCGCAGCGCCGACACCGGCACGGCCAGCACCTGGCGGCTGCCGGTGCCCAGCGTGCCTTGGGCAAACAAGCCTTGGCGCAGCCCCGGCGACGACTTGCCCGGCTCCACACTGAGGTAAACCATCACGCTGCGGCTGGCCGCTTGCGCGCTGGGGTTGATGCGCACCAGCCGCGCAGACAAGCTCTCCGAGCTGCCCTCCAGCCTGAGTTGGGCCAGTTGGCCTATGCGCAGCTCCAAGGACTCGGCCGCGCTCACGCTGGCCTCCCACTCCATGCGGCGGGTGTCCACAATGTCCAGGATGCGCGCATCCACCGACAGCCTCTCGCCCGGCTGGGCCAGGCGCTGCGACACCCAGCCTGCAATGGGCGAGCGCAGCACAGTGTCATCCAAGGCCTTGCGCGCCACCTCGGCTGCGGCCAGGGCAGCGCGGTGGTTGGCCTGTGCGGTCTCCAAGTTGGCCTGCGAGGTGTCCAGCGCCGTGCGCGAAATAAAGTTTTGGGCCACCAAGGCCCGGTTGTTGTCGAACTGGCGCTGGGCGATGTCGATCTGCGCGCGCGCCGCCTCGGCCTGCTGCTGGGCCTGTTGCAGGCGGGCAAGGTAGTCGGACTGCTCAATCTGGGCCAGCACTTGCCCGGCTGCGACCGCGTCGCCCTCGCGCACGCTCAAGCCCTGTAACTCACCCGCCACCCGGGCTTTGAGCACGGCCGTGTGGACCGCCTTGAGTGTGCCGCTCAGGCTCAGCCCCAAGCTCATGTTTTGGGTGCCCACAGTCAACACATCGCTGGGCGCCAATTCGGCCGCCGCTTCTGCGCTGGGCTGAGCGGCCGTGGCTGGTTTGCGCTTTTGCAGGGCTTTGCCCACAGCCAGTGCCAGGGCCACGATCAAGAGCGCAGCCAAGCCCCAGCCCACTGCTTTTTTGAAATTCATGCGCTGGTTCCTCGATCAATGGCAGGTGGGCAGGGGGCAGGCGAGTTGGCCAAGCCGCGGACCACGATGTCGGCCTGCGCGGCCAAGTAGTCCAGGGGTTCCAGAGGCAAGCCGTCTTTCGTGCAAAGGCAGGCCGAGTGCTTGGACAGGGCCAAAAAAATCATGGTCGAGACCACGCCGTGCACGGCGTGGTCAATGTGGACAGGCCGAAACTCGCCACTGGCCACACCGCGCGCGATCACCCGGCTCAAAATGGCGTGGCCGGGCTGCACCACCTCTTGGTGGAAAAACTCAGCAATTTCCGGGAAATTGCCGCCCTCACTGAGCATCAGCTTGCTGATGCCCGAGGCTTGTGTGGCACCCACCCGCTGCCACCAGCTGAACATGGCGTAGCGCAAGAGCTCGCCGCTGCTGCCGTCATAGCGCTCAAACTCGGCATTCCATTCTTGGAAGCGGCCGGAAATGTTTTCTCGCACCACGGCCTTGAACAACTCGAGCTTGCTCGGAAAGTACAAAAACACCGTCCCTTTGGACACCCCGGCCCGCAGCGCCACCTCGTCCATGCGGGTCGCGGCAAAGCCTTTTTCGACGAACAAGTCCAGTGCCGCCTTCAGCAGTTCGCCCGGACGTGCTTCTTTGCGCCGCTCACGGCGCGGCGTGTCGTCACTGTGGGGCGCGCAAGGCTGAGAAAGTGAGGCTGACAAAGCAAAAAATATTAATGACTGACGGGTTAGTAATGTAGCGCGCCAGTGCCTGAGGGTCAAGGCAATGGGCCCAGATGTTCAGAGGCTGCCTTCTTGAACCTTCACTCAAGTCACGCGCAGCCCCAGCCATTCCCGCAGCACATGGGTGCTGTCTCTGAGCCCCCGGGTGGAGGGCAACCACTGGAGCCAAAGACTGGATTCTGCGGCAATAAAGCCCGTGGGCGCGGGCAGCACCTCAAAGCCCGCACGCTCAAAAGCCCGGATGCTGCGCGGCAGGTGCCAGGCGTCGGTGACCAGGGCCACGCGGCGCACGCCCTGCGCCTGCAGCAATTCGGCCAGGCGCTGGGCGTTTTCGGCGGTGTCGCGCGAGCGATCGTCCAACCAGCGTAGGCGCAGGCCAAGTTCTTCCACGTAGGCCTTGGCGGCCTCGGCCTCGGTGGGCTGGCGCTGGCGATCCGCCGCGCCCCAGCCTATGCCACCTGCAAAGGCCATCGGCAAGCCCGAGGCGCGCACCAAGTGCACACCGTAGCGCAGTCGTGCCTCCGTGTGAGCGCCGGGCTGGGCCTGGGCATATTCAGGCGCCTCGGGCCGCACGCCGCCGCCGAGCACCACCACGGCTTGTATGCGTTCGGCCCGCAGCAGGGCGGCCGGCTGGGCGGGCAGCGCCGCCACCTGGGGCAGGGCATGGTGGCTCAGCCACACGGCCACGGCCTGGCAGCTCAGCAGCCACAGCAGGGCCACGCCCAGCAGCGCCAAAGCGGCTCCCACGCGGGCTGAGCGGCGCTGGCGCTGGCGGGGCCAGGCCAGCCCCAGGCCCAGCAACACCAAGAGCAAGGGGCTCGCCGGTGGCAGGATCAGGGCCGTCAGCAGGGGTTTGAGTTCACCAAGGCTCATGGGACGGGCGACTTAAAAATGGGGGATGTCTGAGCGCCGCCGCAACGGGTCTGGGCTTCGCGATAGAGTGCTGTGTTCAGAACCTTATTTTGACGGAGCTTGGCCATGAATCCATCCACAGACCCCCAGACCCCCACCATCACCCTGGGCGGCGGTTGCTTTTGGTGCACAGAGGCGGTGTTTCTCAAGGTGCGGGGCGTGCTCAGCGTCGAGTCAGGCTACAGCAACGGGCAGCTGGCGAGGCCCACCTATGAAGAGGTGTGCACAGGCCGCACCGGTTGCGTGGAGGTGGTTCAGCTGGTGTTTGATCCGGCCCAGATCAGCTTGGAGCAGATTTTGCACATCTTTTTTGTGATTCACGACCCCACCACGCTCAACCGCCAGGGCCACGACACGGGCACCCAGTACCGCAGCGGCATTTACGTGAGCACCCCCCAGCAGGGCGAGCAGGCCAGGCAGTTCATCGCCGAGCTGGCGCAGCAAGGCGCTTACACCGCACCCATCGTCACCGAGGTGCAGCCCCTGGCCGACTACTCGGCGGCCGAGGCCTACCATCAAAACTATTTTGAGCGCAACCCCTACCAGGGCTATTGCGCCCACGTGGTGGCGCCCAAGGTGGACAAATTCAGGCGCACTTTTGCTGAGTTTGTGCGCACTTGAGTCTGCCAGAAGCGGCCTTCATCGGCCCCTGGCCGGTGCCCACATGCAAAATCTACAGCCACTTGGCCCCATTGTCTTTTCCTGACCTGCTGCCCCACCATGACCAAAACCTTTGCCTCCGCCGCCGACCTTGAAGAAAAAAAAGTCAGCTTCACCCAGCTGTCTGAGCACGCCTGGGCCTACACCGCCGAGGGCGACCCGAACACTGGCATCATCATTGGCGACGACGCGGTGCTGGTGGCCGACACCCAGGCCACGCCGGCCATGGCCGCTGATGTGATTCGCCGCATCCGCAGCGTCACCGACAAGCCCATCAAGTACGTGGTGCTCACCCACTACCACGCCGTGCGCGTGCTGGGCGCCAGCGCCTACCAGCCGCAGCAAATCCTGGCCAGCCAAGACACGTACGACTTGATCGTCGAGCGCGGCGAGCAGGACAAAGCCAGCGAGATTGGCCGCTTTCCGCGCCTGTTTCAAAACGTCGAGACCGTGCCCGCCGGCATGACCTGGCCGACCATGACCTTCACCGGCCGCATGACCGTGTGGCTGGGCCAACTGGAGGTGCAACTTTTGCAGGTCGGCCGCGGCCACACCAAGGGTGACACGGTGGTGTGGTTGCCGGGCGAAAAAACCCTGCTCTCGGGCGACCTGGTGGAGTTTGATGCCACGCCTTACGCGGGCGACGCCTACTTTCAAGACTGGCCGCACACGCTGGACCGCATTGCTGCGCTGGGCGCCCACGCCCTGGTGCCCGGGCGCGGCGCCGCCTTGTTGGGCCCTGCGCAGGTGCAGGCGGGCCTGGAAGGCACGCGCGACTTTATTCGCGATGTGTGGACCAGCGTCAAAGCCGGGGCCGACGCCGGCCGCGACCTGCGCGCCGTCTACGAGGAGACCTTTGCCAAGCTCAAGCCCAAGTACGGCCACTGGGTGATCTTCAACCACTGCATGCCTTTTGATGTGACCCGCGCCTACGACGAAGCCACCGGCCACGCCGACCCACGCATCTGGACCGCCGAGCGCGACATTCAAATGTGGAAAGCCTTGGAAGGCTGAAGCCGCCCCCCGGAGAGCCGAGATGACGCCCCACGCCGCGCCCCACCACGCCTTTCGGGGCACGGGCCAAGAGGTCCAAGCCATCACCTTTGCTTACCAGCGCTCGCCCGACCAGGACGCCGCTGTGCCTGTGCACCACCCGGTGGTGATCGTTGGCGCCGGCCCGGTGGGCCTGAGCCTGGCCATCGACCTGGCCCAGCGCGGCCAAAAGGTGCTGCTGCTGGACAACGACGACAAGCTGTCTACCGGCTCACGCGCGCTGTGTTTTGCCAAACGCACGTTGGAAATTTGGGACCGCCTGGGCCTGGGCCAGCCCATGGTGGACAAAGGCGTGTCTTGGAACGTGGGCCGTGTGTTTTTGCGCGACGAGCAGCTCTACCAGTTCAACCTGCAGCCCGAGGAGGGCCACCAGCGGCCGGCCTTCATCAACTTGCAGCAGTACTACTGCGAGGCCTTGCTGGTCGAGCGTGCGCTGCAGCTGCCCCTGATCGAGATACGCTGGAAAAACACCGTGGTGGGCGTGCAAGCGCAAGCGCAGGGCGCCCAGCTCACGCTGGACACACCAGCGGGCGCCTACCAGCTGGACGCCGGCTGGGTGGTCGCTTGCGACGGTTCGCGCTCGGCCCTGCGCGAGCTGATGGGCCTGCAAGCCAAGGGCCGGGTGTTCCGCGACCGCTTTTTGATTGCCGACGTGAAAATGGTGGCCGACTTTCCCACCGAGCGCTGGTTCTGGTTCGACCCGCCTTTTCACCCCCAGCAAAGCGTGCTGCTGCACCGCGAGCCCGACAACGTCTGGCGCATTGACTTTCAGCTTGGCTGGGACGCCGACCCCGAGGAAGAAAAAAAGCCCGAGAACATCATTCCCCGCGTGCAGGCCTTGTTGGGGCCGCAGGCCGAGTTCAGCCTGGAGTGGGCCAGCGTCTACACCTTTGCCTGCCAGCGCATGGAGCGCTTTGTGCATGGGCGGGTGATTTTTGCGGGCGACAGCGCCCATGGTGTCTCGCCCTTTGGCGCGCGCGGTGCCAACAGCGGCGTGCAAGACGCCGACAACCTGGGCTGGAAACTGGACTGGCTGCTCAAGGGTCGCGCCAGCCAAGCGCTGCTGCACAGCTATGCCACTGAGCGCGAACACGCCGCCGACGAAAACATCTTGAACTCCACCCGCGCCACCGACTTCATCACGCCCAAAAGCGAGATCAGCCGCCTGTTCCGCGACCAGGTGCTGGCGCTGGCCAGGGGGCATGAATTTGCCCGCCGCCTGGTCAACAGCGGCCGCCTGTCTGTGCCCGCCACGCTGGTCCACTCACCCTTGAACACGCCTGACGCTGAGGTGTTTGAAGGCCGCATGCAGCCCGGCGCCGCGCTCACCGACGCCCCCGTGCAAACAGCAGACGGCAGGCCTGATTGGCTGCTGCGCTGCTTGGGCCCCGACTTCAGCTTGCTGGTCTTTGGCGACGCCCCGGCCTGGGCGGCGGGTTTGCCCCATGTCAGCTTGCTGCGCGTGGGCGTGGACCTGCATGATGCGCAAGCGCTGCTGGCCCAGCGCCTGGACGCTGCGCCCGGCACGGCCTACCTGATCCGCCCCGACCAACATGTGTGCGCCCGCTGGCGCCAGCCCACCGAGTCGGCTGTTCTGGCCGCCCTGGCCCGCGCCAGCTGCGCCTTGAATTGAAGGCAGCCTCATGACGCTCAACACCCAAGCCCACATGGCCTCGTACGATGACTTTTACGAGGCCCTGCTCCACGCCCACCAGGGCTTGAGCACCGAGGACAGCCATGCCTTGAACGCCCGCCTGGTGCTGCTGCTGTGCAACCACATTGGCGACATGGCCGTGCTCACTGAGGCGCTGCGCCTTGCACGCGGCTGTGCGCCAGCAGCGCCAGACTGAGGTCTGACTGCCAGGGCTGGGCAGTCCGTGATGTGCTGCTGGTGAGCAGGCCCCAGGCTGGGCACACCTGCCCGCCAGGCCCAGGCCTACGAGCACACACGGGTGCGGCCTGCCTCCTTGAACTGCAGCGGCGCCAGGTCAGGCTGGGTGGGGAGGCTAGGCTCAAAGCCCATTTGTCATTGCTTTGGGGTTCATGCACAGACGCCAGTTCCACCTGCTCAGCGGCGCCGCTGCCGCGCTTTTGCTCGAGCCCAGCGCCTGGCCGCAGCCTGCGCCTTCATCCAGGCCCAGCCCCGCTGGGATGGGCACCAACCTGTCGGGCATGGAATGGGCCAGACCCGGGCTGCGCCACAGCTTGAGCTCTGTGCCCCAGGTGCACTTCACGGTGCCGCGCCGGGCCGAGGTGAGCTACCTGGCCAGCCAGGGCTTTTTGCGCAACCGCCTGCCGTTTTCTTGGGAGATGCTGCAGCCCATGCTGCACGACACCTGGGCCAACAACGCAGCGCGCGCGGCCCTGGGCCAGCCGGGGTCCTTTCATGCGGGCTATGCCGGCTACATCACCCGCGTGCTCGACGCGCACGCGGCCGTGGGCGCCAAGTGCATCTTGGACCTGCACAACTACGCGCGTTACCGCGACTTTCGCTGGCAAGCCGACGGCTCGGTGCGGGGCTTGACGGTGGCGCCCCACCCGCTGCTGCGGCCTTACACCCGCGACCCTGGCCAAACCCAAGAGCGCATTTTTTCGCTGGCGCCTGGGGCCAGCTTGACCCTGGCGCATTTCACCGATTTTTGGTCGCGGGCTGCGGCATTGTGGCGCGCCCACCCCGGTCTGGGTGGCTACGGCCTGATGAACGAGCCCCACGACCTGCCTGCACCGGGCAGCACAGTGGCGTCGCAGGGCGGTGAAGACCTGCACATCTGGCCGCGCTTTGCGCAAGCAGCCATCCTGGCCATACGGGCGCTTGATGCGCACACCCCGATTTACGTGGCTGGCAACAGCTGGAGCTCGGCCATGTCGCTGGCCACGCGCAACCCCGGCTTTCCCCTGCAAGGCGACCAGCTGATTTACGAGGTGCACCTGTATTTGGACGCCGCCAGCAACGGCCATGCTTTTGACTTTGACACCGAGGTGAAAAAAAATTTCAGCGCGGGCATGGGCGCTGGCCCCATTCACCCGGACACCGGGGCGGACCGCTTGCGCCTGGCCACCCGATGGGCTTCGGCCCAGGGTGTGAGGCTGGCGCTCACTGAAATTGGCATGCCCTTGGACGACGCCCGCTGGCAAGACCTGTTTGCGCGCACGCTGGCCCACGCGCGCGAGCACGGGGTGGAGGTCTGCAGTTGGATGGGCGGCAGCCACTGGCCCATTCGCAGTTACGCCATCAACCATGTACCAGCTTGGAGTCAGCACAAAACCCTGGAGCCTGCGGTGGCCGGGCCCATGAAAGCCATGGCCGGGGTGGCCAGTGCGCAGCTGTTTGACGCTGGCCCCGGCCACGCCCCGGCGGGCCAGGCCGTGCGCATCACGGTCTTTGCGCGCGGCCACTTGGCCGAGCCGCTGCGGCTGGAGGTGTCGTCCAAGCAGGGTGGGGTGTTCAGCGACTCCGTGCTCACGCTGGCTGCCGGCGCCAACAGCGAGTTCAGTTACAGCTTCACACCTGAGCCTGGGCGCGTCAGCAGCTTGAGCTACCGCAGCGCCGTGACTGGCCTGGCCTTGCCGCCTGAGCGCCAGGTCTATTGCCTGGCTGACCCGGTGGCCCATGCCGCCTCAGGGACGGCTGAATCGGCCGAGGCGGCTTTGGCCCTCTTGGCCCGCTTTGGCGCCTGCAAGTGGGACATGGCCGACGGCCACACCGATTACCTGCACGGCCAGCCTGCGCTGGATGGCCAATCCCTGCGCGCCGTGGCCGACACCGGCTTTGGCAGCTCAGCGGGCAACGCCATGGACATGCTCAATTGGGTCCACAGCGA